>DASSQK010000071.1:0-25429 GCA_035702555.1 Gaiellaceae bacterium
CCAGTCGATCGCGATCCGCCATGCGCGCGGCAGGCGCGCGGTCAACCGGTCGAGCGGGTTCCTCAGTGCAGCGAGATGCGGTTCGGCGGCCAGTACGTGGCGAACACCTTGCCGATCAGGTTCCCGCGCGGGACGGAGCCCCAGCGGCGCGAGTCGCAGGACTCGCCTCGGTTGTCGCCCATGAAGAAGTACTCGCCCTTCGGCACGTGCCAGGTGCCGGTCGTGGAGTCGTGGGCCTGGCGGTCGCCCTTGAGGTAGGGCTCGGACAGCTTCTTGCCGTCGATGTAGACGACCCCGCCCGGCTTCTCGGTGACCGTCTCGCCCGGGAGGCCGACCAGGCGCTTGACGAACGTGCCGCTCGCGCCGCACATCTCCTGTGCCGCCTTGGGCGTGTTGAAGACGATGATCTCGCCCCGGTGGGGGTCGCGGAAGTGGTAGATGAAGCGGTTCGCGAGCACGCGGTCCGAGTAGCCGGCCTCGCACCCCTGGCCCGGCCGCGCGCAGTGCAGGGTCGGCTCCATCGAGCTCGAGGGGATCCGGTACGGGTTCACGACCCACGCCTTGATCGCGAGCACGATCGCGATCGCGCCGGCGATCGTGACGATCCAGTCGATCGCGATCCGCCAGGGGCGCGGCAGGCCCGCGGTCATCCGGTCGAGCGGGTTGCGCGAGTGCTTCTTCGCCCGCTCGTGCTCGGACGGCCGCAGCACCGGCGGGTACCGCGGCGGCGGGTACTCGGAGCGGTAGTCGCCGCCGCCGGTGGGGCGGTCGTCGAAGCCGTCGCCGCTCATGTGCCGGTCCTCAGTCTGCTCTGTTCCTTCCGCCACTCGTCGATTCTCCTGTGATCCCCCGAAAGCAGGACGTCCGGCACCCGCCAGCCTCGGAATTCGGACGGACGCGTGTAATGAGGGTACTCGAGGCCGCCGTCGAGCTCGGGGGAGAAGCTCTCCTCCGCGCCGGACTCCTCCGCGAGCGCTCCCGGCAGGCGGCGCGCGATCGCGTCGACGAGCACCATCGCGGGCAGCTCGCCCCCGGAGAGCACGTAGGGCCCTATCGAGATCGCGTCGGAGGCGAGGTGGATCAGCACGCGCTCGTCGAAGCCCTCGAAGCGGGCGGAGAGCAGCGTCAGGCGCTCCTCTGCGGCGAGCTCGTCCACCACGGCCTGCGTCAGCTGGCGGCCCTGCGGGGTGAGCGCGATCACGCGGTGGCCCGGGGTGCTGCCGTAGACGGCGTCCAGCGCGGCCGCGACGGCGTCCACGCGCAGCACCATCCCGGCGCCGCCGCCGTACGGCTCGTCGTCGACCTTTCCGCCGGTGAGCGGCGTGTGGTCGCGGTAGTTGAGCAGCCGCAGCTCGAGCTCGTCCCCGAGGACGGCCGCCACCGGCCGCTGCTCGGTGAGCCACGCGAACGCGTGAGGAAGGAGGGTGAAGACGTCGAGCTGCACAGGGACGGCGGAAGAGGGTCAGTCAGGGTAGCTGGGCTCTGCGAAGCCCCGCGCGATCTGGATTCGGCCCGCGGCCAGGTCCACCTGCTGGATGCAGGCGCCGACGAGCGGCAGCAGCAGGCCGGAGTCGAGCTCGAGCACGTCGTTCGCCGGGCCGGGAATGACCGCGGCCACGCTGCCGAGCGGCCGGCCGCCCTCCTCCTCGACTGCCAGGCCGACGAGCTGGAACTCGTAGTACTCGTCCTCGCCGGTCGCGGGAAGCGCCTCGCGCGGCACCGCGAGCTCGGCCCCGCGCGGCGCCTCGCGGTCGAGCCTGATCACCGGCCGGCCGCGGGAGCGCTTCGAGGCGACGACCTCGGCCGGCTCGCCGTCCACGTGCAACGTCGCGCCGCGCGCGAAGTGCTCCTCGTCCTCGCTCGCGTGCTCGACGAAGAACGAGCCGTCGAGCCCGTGCGGCTTGCCGACGCGGCCGACCTTGACCAGATCGGTCATCCGCCGAAGACCTCCAGGGCCTCTTCACGCGGCGCGGAGACGAGGACGTTCTCCGCCGCGATCTCCCCGGCCCGCGGGTGGCCGGACGCGCGGACGAGCTCGGCGGCCCGCTCGCGGTCGTAGTCGGTGCGGCGCAGCTCCACGCCGTCGCCGAGGATCGCCCAGTAGGCCCCGGGGGTCCCCTCGTAGGGCCAGCCGACGCTGCCCGCGTTGACGAACAGCTTCTCCCCCACGCGGCGCTCGAGCTGCATGTGCGTGTGGCCCGCGACGACGCGCGGCTGCTCGACGTCGCGCAGCAGGCCGGCGAGCTTCTCGTCCGTGGTCAGCTCGGTGACGATCGTCGTGTCGTCGAGCGGCGTCGCGTGGACGTAGAGCGTGTCGTCGAGGACGACCGAGAACGGGAGCTCGGCGAGCCAGCGCGCCCCGTCGTCGTCGAGCCGCTCGAGCAGCCACCCGAGGCCCTCGTCCCCGGCGAACTCCTCGTCGAAGAGCCGGTCGGCGTTGCCGCGGATGCAGTACGCGTTCGGCAGCGAGCGGAGGAGCTCGACGACCTCGCGCGGCTGCGGCGGGCCCGACGCGATGTCGCCGCCGATCACGATCGCGTCGACACCCTCGCGCCCGACTTCCGCCAGCACGGCCTCGAGCGCCGGCAGATTGCCGTGGATGTCGTAGAGCGCGGCGACGCGCACGGCCGGCGGCGGCTACTCGACGATCTCGAGCAGCGTCCGGCCGCTGCGGCGGGCCGCCGAGGCCCGCACCACCGTGCGCAGCGCGCGGGCGATCCGGCCCTGACGGCCGATCACCTTGCCCACGTCGTCCTTGGCGACGTGGAGCTGCAGGACCGTGTCGCCGTCGCGCTCGACCTCCTCCACGTACACGGCGTCCGGCTCGTCGACCAGGCGGCGGGCCAGGTACTCGACGATCTCGGCGGAACCGGCTACGAGACGCCCTTCGCCTTCAGCAGGCGGGCGACGGAGTCGGAGGGCTGCGCGCCCTTCGAGATCCAGTCGCGCACCTTCTCCTCGTCGATCTCGATCGTCGACGGGTCGGTCTGCGGGTTGTAGCGGCCGACGATCTCGAGGAACTTGCCGTCGCGCGGCGAGCGCGAGTCCGCCGCGACGATGCGGTAGACGGGGTTCTTCTTCGACCCGACGCGGGTCAACCTCAGCTTGACTGCCAAACGACTACCTCCGTGACTTCGACTTCTTCTTGCGCTTGCTCTTGCGCTTCTTGGTGGCGGAGCGCGTGGGGCCATTCTGGCCCTCCGGGAGCTCCGGCATCCCGGGCATCGCGGGCATCTTGCCCTTGCCGAGCTGCTTCATCATCTTCGCCATCTGCTTGCGCGCGGCGAGCAGCTGGTTGACCTGCTCGACGGTCGTGCCGCTCCCGGCCGCGATCCGCTTGCGCCGCGAGCCGTCGATCACGTGCGGCAGCCGGCGCTCCTGCGGCGTCATCGAGAGCACGATCGCCTCCACGCGCGCGAGCTGGCGCTCGTCGACGTCGTCGAGCCCCTCGAGCTGCTTGCCCCTCCCGGGAATCATCTTCAGCACGCCCTGGAGCGGGCCCATCCGGCGGAGCATCTTGTAGCTGCGCAGGAAGTCGTCGAAGGTGAACTCGCCCTGCATCATGCGGCGCTCGAGCTCGGCGCGCTCGTCGTCCTCGACGGCGGCCTCGGCCTTCTCGATCAGGCTGAGCACGTCGCCCATGCCGAGGATCCGCTGCGCCATCCGGTCGGGATGGAAGTACTCGAGCTGGTCGAGCCGCTCGCCGACCGAGACGAGCTTGATCGGCTTGCCGGTGACGGCCTTGACCGAGAGCGCCGCGCCGCCGCGCGCGTCGCCGTCGAGCTTCGTCAGCACGACGCCGTCGAAGGCGACGCGTTCGGCGAAGGCCTCGGCGACCCGCACCGCGTCCTGGCCGGTCATCGAGTCGAGCACCAGCAGGACGTTCGTCGGCCGCGAGGCGTCGCGGACCGCGGCGAGCTCGTCCATCAGCTCGTCGTCCACGTGGAGCCGGCCCGCGGTGTCGAGGATGACAGTGTCGAGCTCCTCCGCCCGGGCGCGCTCGAGCCCCTGCGCGACCGCTGCGACCGGGTCGGCGCGCTCCTCGCTGTAGACCGGCACCTGGATCTGCCGCCCGAGCTGCTCGAGCTGGTCGATCGCGGCCGGGCGCTGCAGGTCCGCCGCCACGAGGCCAGGCTTGCGGCCGTCCTTGCGCAGGAGCAGCGCGAGCTTCGCCGCCGCGGTCGTCTTGCCCGAGCCCTGGAGGCCGGCGAGCAGGATGACCGTCGGCGGACGGCCCGCGAAGGCGAGGCGCGAGTCGCCCGAGCCCATCAGCGCAGTGAGCTCCTCCTGGACGATCTTCACGACCTGCTGGCCCGGCGTGAGGCTCTTGAGCACGTCGGCGCCCAGCGCGCGCTCGCGCACCTTGGCGACGAAGTCCTTGACGACCTCGAAGTTGACGTCGGCCTCGAGCAGCGCCAGCCGGACCTCGCGCATGGCGCGCGAGATCGCCTCTTCGTCGAGGCGACCCTGCTTGCGCAGGTCGCCGAGGGCGCCCTGCAGGCGGTCCGAAAGGGTGTCGAACACGGCCCGCCAGTCTAGCCAGCGGCGTTTTCGGGTACGCGAGCGGCGTGAAGACGCGGCTGAAGCGGTTCGTGCAGCTCTGGGTCGACCTGTTCGCGCAGCACAAGCTGCTCGACCACGCCGGCGCGATGGCGTTCGCGGTGCTGAAGGCGCTCGTCCCGCTGACGCTGCTCGCCTTCGCGGTCCTCGGCGACAGCGGCCAGAAGCACGCCTGGAAGGACACGATCCTGCCGAAGCTGCAGGGCCACGTGCAGCCCACGACGCTGCATGCGATCGACGCGGCCGTGCAGCGGATCTTCGCGCAGAACTCGACCGGCCTGATCGTGCTCGCCTCGCTGATGACCCTCTGGTACGTGTCCGGCTCGGTTCGCGCGGTGATGGGCGCCACCAACGACGTGTACGGCATGGACGAGCCGCGGCCGTTGAAGGTTCGCTACCCGGTCTCGATCGCCCTGGCCGCGGCGATCACGTTCTGCGTCGTCGGCGCGCTCCTCGTCGTGCTCGTCGGCCCGGCGCTCGCACGGCACGGCGCGCTCGAGGTCGTCGTCGCGATCGGGCGCTGGGTCGTCGCGGTCCTGCTGCTCGCGCTCGCCGTCGGCCTGTTGATGCGGTTCGCGCCGGCGGAGCCGCGCCCCTACGCCTGGGTCAGCGGCGGCTGCCTGATCGTGATCGTGGCCTGGGTCGCGGCGACGCTGATCTTCCGCTTCTTCGTCACCGACCTCGCCAACTTCAAGACGGCGAGCGGCAGCCTCGCCGTCTTCCTCGTGCTCGGGGGGTACGTCTACACGTCGGCGATCATCTTCCTCGTCGGCGTCGAGCTCGACGAGCTGCTTCGCGCCGACGCGAAGCCGGGCGAGCGCGGCGTGCTGAGCACCCTCGGCATCGCCAGGCAGTAATCCACCGAAAGGAGCGAGATGGCAGACATCGCCAAGGTCATCACCGTGATCGGATCGTCCCCGGAGAGCTTCGCGAAGGCCGCCGACGCGGCGGTGCAGGAGGCGGCGAAGACCGTGCGCGGCATCAGCGGCGCGGACGTCGTCTCGATGAGCGCCGTCGTCGAGGGCGACCGCATCAGCGAGTACCGCACCACGGTGAACATCGCCTTCGCCGTCGAGCGCTAGCCGCTCGCCGCGGACGCGTACAGCGCCTCGAGCGCGCGGGCGTTGCCGACCGCGTCGGCACGGCCGAGCAACGGCTCGGCCTCGCCGCGGATCGCCTCGCTCAGGTTGTCGAGCTCGAGCCCGTAGGAGTTCACCCGCTCGGTCTCGACGCGCTCGACGGCGCCGTCGCGCCGGATCTCGATCAGCGGCTCGTGGACGTGCCAGGGGTCGTCGAGGAAGAGCGAGCCCTCTTCGCCGACCACCTCGAGCTCGTCGCGCGAGGGCAGCACGAAGCCGCAGTCGAAGTGCGAGACCACGCCGTCGTCGTGGAGCATCGTCCCCGCGAAGAGGACGTCGACTCCGTCGCCGCCGAGCACCTGTGCGCCGGCGACGTGCAGCGGCTCGCCGCCGAGGAGCCGCGACCCGCTGACGCAGTAGCAGCCGACGTCCATCAGCGCACCGCCGTCGAGCCCGGAAAGCAGCCGGACGTTGTTCGGGTCGTCCGCGATCGTGAAGCCGAACGACGAGCGGATCACCCGCGGCGTCCCGACAGCACCGTCGGCCACGAGCTCCATGAGCTTGCGGGTCTGAGGGTTGTGGCGCCACATGAACGCCTCCGACAACAGGCGCCCGGCCCGGTCGGCGGCGTCGAAGGCCTCCTCCACCTCGGCGGCCCGGCGCGACAGCGGCTTCTCGCAGAGCACATGCTTCCCGGCCTCGACCGCGCGAATCGACCATTCGCAGTGCAGCGAATTCGGCAGGGAGATGTAGACCGCCTCGACGTCGGGGTCTTCGAGCAGCGCCTCGTAGCTGCCGTACGAGCGCTCGATGCCCAACTCGCGCGCGTACGCCTCGGCGCGAGCGGCGTCGCGGCTCGCGACCGCGATCAGGTCGCACTTCTCCGACGCCTGCGCCGGCGGGATCACGAGCCGGTTGATGTGCGCGGTGGAGACGATGCCCCACCTCACCGGGCTCATCCCCACGACGACTCCGTCACCGGCCGGAAGGCCGTCTCGAGGATGCGGTGGGTGCGCGGCCTCGTCAGCGCGAACAGGACGACGTCGGCGACGTCGTCCGCGCTCATCATCCCCGAGAGCGCCGGCATCTCGGGCGTCCGGCCCCGGCCCATGGCGAACTCGGTCGCGACCCCGCCCGGGCAGATGTTCGTGCACCGGACGCCCCGCTCGCGCAACTCGTGGTCCAGCGCGCGGGTGAAGCCGACCTGCGCGAACTTCGACGCGCAGTAGACCGCTTCCAGGGGGAGCCCGCGCCGACCGGCCTCCGACGCGATCGTGACGAGGTCGGCCTCGCCGCTCTCGAGCAGGTGAGGCAGCGCGGCGCGCACGGCGTACAGCGTCCCCTTCACGTTCACGTCGATCATCTCCTCGAGGTGCTCGGGCGAGAGCTCGAGGAAGGGGCCGTACGCGCCGACCCCGGCGTTGACCACGAGGATGTCCAGGCGCCCGAAGCGGTCGGCAGTCTCGCCTGCGATCGCCTCGAGGTCGGCCGGGTTGCGCACGTCGCACGGCCTCGCAACCGCATCGTCGAGCCCGAGGTCGTCCCCGCTCCGCGACGCCAGCCCGAGGCCGACACCGGCTGCTGCGAGCTGCTGCGCGACGGCGCGTCCGATCCCGCGGCTCGCCCCGGTGACCAGTGCGGCCTTCCCCTCCAGTGTCATCGCTCCTCCAGGTGTTCGAGGGACGGATACAACGCGCGGAAGCGAGGGTAGCCGGCCTCGTAGGCGCGCACCCAGCCTGCGTCGGGCTCGAACCGCTCGCCCACGCGCACGCAGGCCGCGACCGCCTCGTGGACGTCCGCGAAGGCACCCGCGGCAACCGCGCCGAGCAGGGCCGCGCCGAAGGCCGCTCCCTCCTCCGCAGCCGTGAGCTCCAGGGGGATCCCGAGCGTCGAGGCGACGATCCGGAGCCAGAGCCGGCTACGTGCGCCGCCCCCGGAGACGCGTCCGTACTCCGCCTGGACGCCCAGCCGGCGCAGCAGCTCGAGCGAGTCGCGCAGGCCGTAGGCGACGCCCTCGAGGACGGCGCGGGTGAGCGCTGCGCGGCCGTGCTCGAGCCCGAGGCCGGTGAAGGCGGCGCGTGCGCGCGGGTCGGCATGCGGCGTCCGCTCGCCGGAGAGGTACGGCAGGAACAGCACACCGTCGGCGCCGGGCTCGACGCCCTCGGCCCCCGCGAGCAGCCGGTCGTACGGCTCGCCCGGCGCGAACGCGTCCCGGAACCAGCGCAGCGAGCCGGCGGCCGAGAGCATCACGCCCATCGCGTGCCAGGCCCCCGGGACCGCGTGGCAGAAGACGTGCAGGCGCGCCTCCGGCTCGGGCGCGTATGCGGGCAGCGCCGCGAAGACGACCCCCGAGGTGCCCAGCACCACCGAGAGCGGCCCCGGGCCGGCGACGCCCACGCCCAACGCGCCGGCGGCCTGGTCCCCGGCTCCGGCGGCAACCGGTGTCCCGCCCGCGGTGCGGCCCGAGGGCGCGGGCGACTCCAGGGCCGCGGGCAACCACTCCGCCGGGAGCTCGAGCGCCTCGAGCAGCTCTGCGCTCCAGCACCGCCCGGCCACGTCGAAGAGCAGGGTCCCGGAGGCGTCGGCCACGTCCGTTGCGTACTCGCCCGTCAGACGTAGGCGCACGTAGTCCTTCGGGAGGAGGACGTGACGGATCCGGCCGTAGGCCTCGGGCTCGTGCGTGCGCAGCCAGAGCAGCTTCGGCGCGGTGAACCCCGTAAGCGCCCGGTTCCCCGTCAGCCGGATGAGCCGCTCGACCCCGATCCGCCGTTCGATCTCCTCGCACTCGGCGGCGGTGCGCTGGTCGTTCCAGAGGATCGCGGGCCGGATCACCCGGTCGGCCTCGTCGAGCGCCACGAGCCCGTGCATCTGGCCGGAGAGGCCGATCCCCGCAGCGTCGTCGGCGCCGACCGCGGCCAGCGCCGCCTCGCTCGCGCGCCACCAGTCCTCGGGATCCTGCTCGGCCCAGCCGGGCGCAGGCGTCGACAGCGGGTACTCCCGCTCCGCCCGCGCGACCACGTCGCCCTCCTGGGAGACGGCGATCGCCTTGACGCCGGTGGTGCCGACGTCGAGGCCGACGAACGCGCTAGTCGGCGCCAAGCGCCGCGTAGACGAGCTCGTAGGCGGCCACGGCGTCCTTGCGCAGCTGCGCCTCGCGCAGCGCGTCGCCGTCGAGCCGTTCGGCCACGCCCTCGATGAACCGCCAGTGCAGCACGCTGCGCCGCACGGCCTCGACCGCGTCCTCCGTGTACGGGTAGAGGTCGAAGCCCAGCCGCTCGCCGTTGTCGCCGTAACCCGCGCGCCGCAGCTCCACCGCCAGCTCGAGCGTCTCCATGAACGCCGTCGCGCCGACCATGTTGTCGTCGTCGAACGTGCCCCAGCCGGAGTTGGCGTGCTGGTGGCCGAGCAGGCCCTCGGAGGCGAGCAGCGCGGCGTACTCGGCCAGGTTCTCGCCGTTCATGATCAGGTGCTGCCAGTCCATGTTGACCTGGACGTTGTCGAGCCCCTGGCGCCGCAGCGTGTGGATCACGTGCAGCGTCATCCCGATGTTGCGCATCAGGATCTTCATCGCGGGCTCCGAGTTCTTGTGCTCGAGGAAGAGCGTGACCCCGCGGTCGCGACAGCGCTGCGCCGCCTGGCCGATCCCGTCCAGGAACCACGCCCAGGTCTCCTTGTACGGCGCCTGGAACGGGTAGTTGTAGCCCTCGATCCCCGGCCAGATGATGAAGTGCGCCCCGAGCTCGCCGGCGAAGTCGATCGCGTCGAGCGTCCGCTTCACGGCTTCTGCGCGCGTCGCCTCGTCGGGAGCGACGAGCCCGCCCTTGCCGAAGCGCGCGTCGAGGTGGAGCCCCGTCGCCAGGCAGTACACGTCGTGGCCGTCGAGGGCGTCGCGAACCTCGTCGAGGTTGTCCGCCGACAGCTCCTGCGGGTAGTGGAACTCGTAGCCGTCGATGAGGTCGCCGAGGCCCTCGACCGCCTCGCGCACTCGCTCCACGGTCGTCTGGTCCGCCCGCTCGGGCTTGTAGCCGCCGGGCACGAAGCGCGTCGCCATCGGGCCGAATGCCCAGATGCCGAGGCTCGTCTGGAGGCGCTCGCTCATCGCCGGGCCAACTCGATCAGATTTCGCGCCCCCGTGCCCGCCCGTCCTCGTCCAGGTAGTCGCTCCACGAGCGGCTCGGCGAGTACCCGAGCACCCGCTCGGCCTTGGCGCACGAGATCCCGGAGGCGTCCTCGCGGGCGAGGGGCCGGATCTCGATCTCGTCGCCGTAGTAGCGGCGGACGAGCTCGGCGAACGGGCGGCTGCCGACGTTGTCGGGCGACGCGATGTAGAAGACCTCGTGACCGGGGAGGTCGGACTCGACCGCGAGCACGATCGCGTCGGCCAGGTCGTACACGTCCGAGTAGCTCCAGAAGTTCGGGCTCAGCTCGGCGGGATCGCGCACCTGGGGCCCGAGGTTGCGCTCGTAGTTGTCCTCGTTCTGCACCCAGCTCGGCCGCAGCGAGATGCAGCGGATGCCCGAGCGCGCGACGGCCGCGTCCATCAGCAGCTCCCCGAACCACTTCGAGAGCGCGTAGGGATCCTGCGGCACGACTGGGTGCTCCTCGTCGACGGGCACGTAGTCGGGCAGGAAGTCGCGCTCGGGGAAGAAGAAGCCCGGAATCGTCTCGCTCGAGATGTAGACGAACCGGCCCACGCCGAACCGGACTGCCGCCTCGAGCACGTTGAACGTCGCCATCAGGTTGTTCCCGAAGACGACGTGCGGCGGGTTCTTGGTCGGGTCCGGGATCGCGCCCGCGTGGACGACGGCGTCGACGCCGCGGACGATCGCGAACGCGGCCCCCGCATCGGTCAGCTCGGCCTGGACGTACTCCTCGGGCTCGCCGGGAAGCGTCCGCTCGAAGACGCCGCGAGCGAGGTCGGAGGCGCGCACGTCGTGGCCGGCCGCGAGCAGCGCCGACACGGCGGCCGAGCCGACCTTCCCCTTCGCGCCGGTGACCAGAACGCGGATGCCTTCACCCCCCGACGGCCGGGTCAGCCGGCGGCAGCCTGCCGGTACTCGCGCACGACGAGCTCGGTCAGCTCCTCGACCGAGGTCTCGCTCGTCGGCTTGTCGAGCGTGATCTCGCCGTGCTGGAGCAGGTTGACGCGGTCGCACACCTCGAAGACGTGCGCGTAGTTGTGCAGGATCAGGATCATCGAGACCTCCCCCTGGTCGCGGAGCTTGCGGATCAGGTCGAGGATCAGCGCGCCCTCCTTCACGCCCATCGCGGCGAGCGGCTCGTCGAGCAGGATGATCTTCGCGTCCGAGTAGACCGACCGCGCGACCGCGATCGACTGGCGCTGGCCGCCGGAGAGCTGGGCCACCTCGGCGTCGACGTCGGGGATGCGGACGCCCATCTCGTCGAGGTGCTTACGGGCCCGCTTCCGCATGTCGCGGTTGTTTAGGAACGGCAGCGAGACGCCGCCGACCTCCCCGAGCAGCTCCCGCTTGAGGAACATGTTGTGGTAGACGGACATGCCGGGGACGAGCGCCAGGTCCTGGTAGACGGTGTCGATCCCGAGCGAGCGGGCGTGTTGGACCGAGCGGAGGTGCACCTCCTCGCCGTTGACGAAGATTTTGCCGCTGTCGGGCTTCTGGAAGCCGCAGATGATCTTCACCAGCGTCGACTTGCCGGCGCCGTTGTCGCCGATCAGCCCGAGGACCTCGCTGCGCTTCAGGTGCAGCGAGACGTCCTCGAGGGCGCGCACGGCCCCGAACCGCTTCGAGATGTGCTCGACGCGGATGACGTCGTCGGCCTCTCGGCCGTTGCCCGGTTCGCTCATCTGCCCCTCCCGATCTGGCCGAGGTTCTTCAGGCGCTGGATCTGGACGTTCAGGATCATCGCGCCAAGGATCGCGATCCCGATGATCAGGTCGAAGTTGAACGCGCTGACGCCGAGGATCGTGAAGCCGATGTTCAGGACGGCGAGCACGAGGACGCCGAGGAAGCCGCCGATGATCGTGCCCGACCCGCCCATCAGCGACGTGCCGCCGATGACGGCGGCCGCGACGGCGAGGAACATGATGTCGGTGCCGCCCTGAAGCGGCAGGATCGAGGTGATCCGGGTCGAGTCCATGATCCCGGCGAACCCGCCGAGCATGCTGCAGAGCACGAAGTTGCCGATCTTGACCCGCCGGACGTTGACGCCGCTCTCCCTGGCTCCGATGGGGTTGCCGCCCGTCGCGACCGTGTGGACGCCCCAGCGCGTCCAGACGAGCACGATCTGCAACACGATCACGATGGCCAGCGCCCACCAGAACTCCGAGTTCAGCCATAACGGATAGCCGCCGAAGATCTTCCTGAACGTCGACCCGCCCGGCGTCTCCACCTGGAACCCGTGCAGCGCTCGCAGGTTGATCCCGTTCAGGAAGAACAGCATCCCCAGCGTCGTGATGAACGAGGGGACGCCTAAGTAGGTCGTGATCACCCCGTTCGCGAGGCCGACGGCGGCGGCGGCCAGCAGGCCGAAGATCACGCCCAGCCAGATCGGCAGGCCGAGCCCGTCGGGCTCGGGCGCCGTCGTGAGATACATGATGATCGGCGTGAGCGCGAAGACGCGGCCCACGGAGAGGTCGATCTCGCCGCAGATCAGGAGCATCACCTCGCCGCATGCGATCAGCGCGATCGGCGCCATGTACTCGGCGATGTTCTTGATCGTGGCGCTCGAGTAGAACGCCGACGACCGCAGCGAGAAGTAGATGATCAACCCGACCGCGACGACGAAGATGCTCGCCTCGCGCCGGTTCCCGAACGCCTCGAGTGCGCGCCAGCCCAGGCCGCGCACTCGATCTCGGCGTCCGGTTTCTGACTCGGCTACCGCCACAGTCCTACGCTCGGGCGGCTTAGGTCGTCTTCACGTACTGCTGTGAGCTGGCGCTTCCTTCGTAGCGGGTCTTCGTGTTCAGGTACGGCTTGACGTTGTCCTTCGTCACGAACAGGAGACCGGTGTTCGTGTCCGACGGAGCCATCAGCCCGCCCGAGATCTTGTACAGGAAGAGCTGGATCGCGGGGTAGAACCCCTGCTGATAGGGCTGCTGGTCGATGGTGAAGTCCAGGAAGCCCTTGTTGATCAGGTTGAGCGTCGTCGGCAGCAGGTCGTACCCGCCGCCGTGGATGCCCTTCGACGGGAGGTTGTACTTCTGCATGACCTGCGCCACGCCCTGGGTGCTCCCTGCGTCGACCGCGAACATGCCCTTCAGGTTCTTGTGGCCCTGGTAGTAGGCGTCGATCTTCGAGAGCTCTCCGGCGGTGTCGGCGCCGGTCGCGACCTGCGTGAAGTTGATCGGCTTGCCGGAGTCCTTGATCGCCTGCTTGGCGCCGTCGATGCGCGGCTGGATGTTCAGCGAGCCCGGCGTCGCGATGAACCCGGCCACGTCGCCGCTCGGGATGAGCTCGACGATCCGCTCGCCCATCTTCTGGCCCGAGACGAACAGGTCCTGGCCGATGTAGGCCAGCCGCTCGTTCGGAGTGCCCGGGGGCACGTCGGCGTTGTAGGCGATGACGGGGATGCCGGCGTCCAGCGCCTTCTTGGTCGGCTCGTTGAACGCCTTGGCGTCGATGAGACACACCGCGATTCCGTCGGCGCCCGAGGAGATCGCCGTGTTCATCGCGGAGACCATCTGCCCGACGTCGCTGTTCTCCGAGCCGGTCCACTGGTGCTGGGTGTTGAAGATCGCGCCCGCGTCCTCGATCCCGTACTGCGTCGGGACGAAGAACGGGTTCGTCGTGACGTGGTTGACGAAGACCCACTTCCACTTGGGCGTCTCCGGGTAGTTCCCGACGCCGCTGCTCGAGCTGTTGCCACCACCGCCGCCGCACGCGGCGAGCAGTGCAGGGAGCGAGAGCGCGGCGCCGCCGGCGCCGATGATGCTGAGCACCTTCCTGCGATCCATCCCGGCCGGGACTTCCGACTCGGGGAGATCCTCGACCAGGGACGCGAACTCGTCGAATTGCGAGTCCAGATACTTCTTCCGGTCCACCCGGCACCTCCTTGGGACGCCCTCCAGCGTGAGCGGCGACCATAACACCATGAGCGGAGAGCGATCTAGCCGGGCCGTCGTCGCTCCCGCCCGCGTCAACCTGATCGGCGAGCACACCGACTACTCGGGCGGCCTCGTCCTGCCTGTGGCAGTCGATCTCGGGACGACGGTGACGTGGGCTCCCGTGGCGGAGCCGACGATCCGGCTGCGCTCTGCGGCCTTCGGCGATTCGATCGAGCTTCCGACCGACTCGCCGCCTCCGATCCCGCCCGAGGGCTGGGGCCGCTACGTCGCCGCGGTCGTTCGCCTCCTCCAGGAGCACGGGGCGCCGCTCACGGGGCTGGAGGGCGAGATCGTCTCCTCCGTCCCGATCGGAGCCGGAATGTCGTCGTCGGCGGCGCTGACCGTCTCGGTCGGGCTGGCGCTCGCGAGCGCGTCCTCGTACGAGGTGACGCGCCTCGAGCTGGCGCGGCTCGCCCAGGCGGCCGAGCGCCTGGCGGTCGGCGTCCCCGTGGGGCTGATGGACCCGGCGAGCTCGCTGCTAGGTCGACGTGGACATGCCCTGCTGCTCGACTGCTGTACCGAGGAGCACCGGCTCGTCCCGCTTCCGCGCGGCATCGCGCTCGTCGTCTTCGACTCCGGAGTCCGCCACGCGCTCGAGGCCAGCGGCTACGGCGACCGGCGCATCGAGCTCGAGCGGGCGCTCTCGGCAATCGGCACCGACCGGCCGTCGGCGCTGAGCGCCGCCGAGGCAGAGGCGAAGGCAGCGGCGGCGGACGTCGACGAGGTCGCCCGGCGCAGGCTTCGCCACGTCGTCTCCGAGAACGAGCGGGTGCGCGAGGTCGTGGCCGCGCTGGAGCAGTCGGGCGAAGCGGATCTCGCCGCGCTCGGGAGGCTCTTTCGCGCAGGTCACGAGAGCCTGCGGGACGACTTCGAGGTCTCGATCCCGGAGCTCGACCTGCTGGTCGACCTGGCGTACGAGCACGGCGCGATCGCCGCGAGGATGATCGGCGGCGGCTTCGGCGGGTCGGTCCTCGCGCTGGCTCGCGAGGACGACGCCGAGCGCCTCGCCGCCGAGGTCACGCGCAACTACGGGCCGAACGCGACGCCGTACATCTGCACGTCGGTCGACGGAGCCCGCGAGGTCTAGCTCACCAGCGGTGGTGTACGAGCGGGGCCACACGCCGGCGGTAGATCTCGGCGATCCGCTCCATCGTCTCGGCCGACGGCGCGGGCAGGTCGGCCGCGGCGGCGTTCGCACGGGCCTGGTCGGGCGTCTTCGCGCCCGGGATCACCGTCGAGACGGCGTCGAAGGCGAGGATCCAGCGAAGCGCGAGCTGGGCCAGCGTCGCGCCGGGCGGGACGAGCGGCCTGAGCTCCTCCACGACCTCGAGCCCGACCTCGTACTCGACGCCCGAGAAGGTCTCGCCGCGGTCGAACTCCTCACCCTGGCGGTTGTAGGCGCGGTGGTCGTCGGACGCGAAGGTGCTGGTGCGGTCGAACTTGCCGGTCAACAGCCCCGAGGCGAGCGGAACGCGGACGATCACGCCGACATCGCGGCGACGTGCCTGGTCGAAGAAGAGCTCCGCGGGCCGCTGCCTCAGCATGTTGAAGATGAGCTGGATCGTGGTGACCCCGTCGTACTCGATCGCCTTGAGCGCCTCCTCGACCTTCTCGACGCTGACGCCGTAGTTCCGGGCGAGCCCCTCCTCCACGAGCCTGCTGCACGCCTCGTGCACCTCGGGCAGGTAGAACGTGTCCGGAGGCGGGCAGTGCAGCTGCACCAGGTCGACGGCCTCGACGCCCAGGTTCTCCCGCGAGCGCTCGAGCCAGCCGCGGAGGTTCTCGTAGGTGAAGAGCGCCGGGTCCTGCTCCACGCGCCTTCCGAACTTCGTCGCGACCACGAGCCGCTCGTCCCGCTCGCGCAGCAGCCGGGCGAGCAGCCGCTCCGAGCGGCCGTCTCCGTAGACGTCGGCGGTGTCGAAGAACGTCACCCCGGCGTCGACCGCCGCATGCAGCGCCGCCATGGACTCCTCGTCGTCGGTCTCGCCCCAGGCGCCGCCGATCGCCCACGCGCCGAAGCCGATCTCGGAGACGTCCCAGCCGGTCTTCCCGAGGCGGCGCGACTGCATGCCGGCATCCAATCAGTCGCGCGCGGGCTCTGTCAGGATCACGCTCGATGGCGACCGCGAAAGCGCTGGGCGCGCACGAGGTCTGGTTCCTGACGGGGAGCCAGGATCTCTACGGGGACGAGGCACTCCGCCAGGTGGACGAGCACGCGCGCGAGGTCTCCGGATCGCTGGATGCCGACGCGGCCATCCCCGTCCGGGTCGTGCACAGGCCCGTCGTGAAGAGCCCCGAGTCCATCCGGCAGGTCTGCCTCGAGGCGAACGCGGCCGGAAGCTGCGTCGGCGTGATCGCGTGGATGCACACGTTCTCGCCGGCGAAGATGTGGATCGCCGGCCTGGGCGCGCTGCAGAAGCCCCTCCTGCACCTGCACACGCAGTTCAACCGCGACCTGCCCTGGGCCGAGATCGACATGGACTTCATGAACCTGAACCAGTCCGCGCACGGCGATCGCGAGTTCGGGTTCATGGCGACGCGGATGGGCCTGCGTCGCAAGACGGTCGCCGGCCACTGGAGCGACCCGGCGGTCGTCGCGCGGATCGGCACCTGGACGCGCGCGGCGTGCGGCTGGGACGAGGCCCAGCGGCTCGAGGTGGCGCGGTTCGGCGACAACATGCGCCGGGTCGCCGTCACCGAGGGCGACAAGGTCGAGGCCCAGCTTCGGCTCGGCGTCTCGGTGAACGGCTACGGGGTCGGCGAGCTCGTGGAGGCAGTGCGCTCCGTTTCCGACGCGGCGGTGCAGGAGCTCCTGGACGCGTACGCGGAGGAGTACGACCTCGCGCCGGAGCTCCGGGCCGACGGCGAGCGGCACGGGTCGCTGCGCGACGCCGCCCGGATCGAGGCGGGCCTGCGCTCGTTTCTCGAGGCCGGCGGCTTCATGGCCTTCACCGACACCTTCGAGGACCTGGGCGAGCTTCCCCAGCTGCCGGGGATCGCGGTGCAGCGCCTGCTCGCCGACGGCTACGGCTTCGGCGCCGAGGGCGACTGGAAGACCGCGGCGCTCGTCCGAATCGCCAAGGTGATGAGCACCGGCCTCGAGGGCGGCACCTCGTTCATGGAGGACTACACGTACCACCTCGCGCCCGAGGGGCCGAAGGTGCTCGGCGCGCACATGCTCGAGGTCTGCCCGTCGATCGCGGGCGGGAGGCCCAGCTGCGAGATCCACCCGCTGTCGATCGGCGGAAAGGGCGATCCGGTGCGCCTGGTCTTCACGGCCGACCCCGGGGCGGCGGTCGTCGTCGGTCTGCTCGACCTGGGCGACCGGTTCCGACTCGTCCTGAACGAGGTGGACGTGGTCGAGCCGGACGAGGATCTCCCGCGCCTGCCGGTCGCGCGCGCGGTCTGGGAGCCGCGGCCCGACCTGACGACCGCCGCGGAGGCCTGGCTCGTCGCAGGCGGCCCGCACCACACGGCGTTCTGCCGCGCGATCGGACGCGAGGCGTTTGCGGACCTGGCCGAGCTGGCGGGCATCGAACTGCTCGTGATCGACGCGGAGACACGCATGGGCGACTTCGCGAAGGAGGTCCGCTGGAACCAGGCGTACTTCCGGGGCGCACGGGACGGCTGATGGCGCTCGACGAGCTGCGCGAGCAGGTCTTCGAGGCGAACCGGCAGATCGTCGAGGCCGGCCTGGTCGTCCTCACCTTCGGCAACGCCAGCGCGGTCGACCGCGCCGCCGGCCTGATGGCGATCAAGCCGAGCGGCGTCCCGTACGACGAGCTCGGGCCGGGCTCGATGGTCGTCGTCGACCTGGGGAGCGGCGAGGTGCGTGAGGGGTCCGCGCGACCCTCTTCGGACACGCCGACGCACCTCGTCCTCTACCGGGCCTTCGAGGAGATCGGCGGGATCGTCCACACGCACTCCCCGTTCGCGACTGCGTGGGCGCAGGCCCGGCGGGAGATCCCGTGCTTCGGCACGACGCACGCCGACCACTTCCACGGGCCCGTGCCGGTGACGCGCGAGCTCACCCGCGAGGAGATCGAGGGCGACTACGAGCGCTGCACCGGCGACGTGATCGTCGAGACGTTGACCGGCCTGGGGCTCGGCGCGCTCGAGCGGCCGGCGACGCTGGTCGCCTCGCACGGGCCCTTCGCCTGGGGGGCGGACGCCGGAAGCGCGGTCGAGAATGCGATCGCCCTCGAGGTCGTGGCCGAGAGCTCGTTCCGGACCGAGGCGCTGCACCCCGATGCCGGGCCGATCCAGCCTGAGCTGCTCGACCGCCACTTCCTGCGCAAGCACGGGCCCGGCGCGTACTACGGCCAGCGCTCGTGAAGGCGCTTCGGCTCCACGGCACCGGCGACCTCAGGCTCCACGACGAGCCGGCGCCCGAGCCGCGCGAGGGCGAGGTGCTCGTCCGCGTGACCGCCGTCGGCCTGTGCGGATCCGACCGGCATTGGTTCCTAGAGGGCGGGATCGGCGACGCCGTCCTCGACCGGCCACTCGTGCTCGGCCACGAGTTCGCGGGGACGATCGAGTCCGGCGCCCGCGCCGGCGAGCGCGTCGTACTCGACCCCGCCGTGCCGTGCGGGCGCTGCAGCATCTGCCTCGCCGGAGACGCGCACCTGTGCCCCGAGCTGCGCTTCGCGGGGCACGGCTCGACGGACGGCGCCCTCCGCACGAGCCTTGCCTGGCCCGACCGCCTCGCCCACGCGCTCCCGGAGGGGGTCTCGGAGGCGGAGGCCTCGCTGCTCGAGCCGCTGGGAGTGGCGCTGCACGCCCTCGACCTGGCGAAGGCACGGCCCGGCTCGACCGCAGGCGTGTTCGGCTGCGGCCCGCTCGGACTGCTGCTCGTCCAGGCCCTGTCGGCCGCCGGGGTGGAGACGATCGTCGCGAGCGACCCGCTCCCCCACCGTGCCCAGGCTGCCGCGTCCCTGGGCGCGACGCTCGACGGCCGAGACGTCGACGTGGCGTTCGAGGCCGCGGGTGACGACGCGGCGCTCGCAGACGCGATCGCCGCCGCCCGGCCGGGAGGCCGAGTCGTCCTCGTCGGCATCCCCGCCGGCGACCGGACGAGCTTCACCGCCTCGACCGCGCGGCGGAAGGGCCTGACCCTCGCGCTCTGCCGGCGCATGAAGCCCTCCGACCTCCCGCGGGCGATCCGCCTCGCGGAGGCTCGGGAGGTCGAGCTCGGCGGGCTCGTTAGCGGCCGGTACGCGCTCTCGGAGTGGCGCGGGGCCTTCGACGAGCTGGTGGAGCGACGCGGTCTGAAGGTGGTCGTCGAGCCTCAGCGTGAAGCGCCGTGAGCGGCCGCTACGCGCTCGGGATCGACTTCGGCACCGAGTCCGGACGGGCCGTCCTGGTCGACTGCGCCGAGGGCCGGGAGCTTGGAACGGCTGTCTACCCCTACCGGCACGGCGTGATCGACGAGCGGCTGCCCCCGCCGCACGAGAGCGTCGAGCTCGAGCCCGACTGGGCGCTCCAGGACCCGGAGGACTACGTCCGCACGCTCCAGGAGGCGGTGCCCGCGCTCCTCGCCGAGACGGGCGTCGACCCGGCGGAGGTGATCGGGGTCGGAATCGACTTCACCGCGTGCACGATGCTCCCGACGCTGGCCGACGGCACGCCGCTCTGCCTGCTCGAGGAGCTGCGGGGCAACCCGCACGCGTGGGTGAAGCTGTGGAAGCACCACGCCGCGCAGCCCGAGGCCGACCGGATCAACGAGGTCGCAGCCGAGCGGGGCGAGACCTGGCTCCCGCGCTACGGCGGGAAGATCTCGTCGGAGTGGTTCTTCCCGAAGGCGCTCCAGATCCTCGACGAGGCGCCGGATATCTACGCCCGCGCGGACCGGCTGATCGAGGCGGCGGACTGGATCGTCTGGCAGCTCACCGGCACCGAGACGCGCAACAGCTGCACCGCCGGCTACAAGGCGATCTGGTCGAAGAGCGAGGGCTTCCCGGGCGCTGCCTACTTCGCCGCGCTCGACCCCAGGTTCGAGCACGTCGTCGACGAGAAGCTGTCCCGCACGATCTTGCCGCTCGGAACCCGGGCCGGCAGGCTGAGCGAGCAGGCCGCCGCCTGGACGGGACTGCGCCCGGGAACGGCGGTGGCGGTCGCGAACGTCGACGCCCACGTCGCCACGCCTGCGGCCACCGTGACGCAGCCCGGCGCGATGGTGCTGATCATGGGAACGAGCATCTGCCACATCCTCCTCGGCGCCGACAGTGCCGTGGTCGAGGGGATGTGCGGCGTCGTCGAGGACGGAGTCGTGCCCGGCCTGTTCGGCTTCGAGGCGGGCCAGACCGCGGTGGGCGACATCTTCGCGTGGTTCGCCGACGACGTCGTGCCGCCCGAGTACCACGAGGCAGCGGCCCGGCACGGCACGGACGTCCACGGCGTCCTCGAGGCCGAGGCGGCCAGGCTGCGGCCCGGCGAGAGCGGGCTGCTCGCGCTGGACTGGTGGAACGGCAACCGCTCGATCCTCGTCGACGCGGAGCTGAGCGGGCTCGTCGTGGGTCTCTCGCTCGCGACCAGGGCGCCGGAGCTCTACCGCGCGCTGCTCGAGGCCACCGCATTCGGGACGCGCGTGATCGTCGAGGCGTTCCTGGAAGCCGGGGTTGCCGTGGACGCGATGGTCGCGTGCGGCGGGCTGCCCGAGAAGAACCGGCTGCTGATGCAGATCTTCGCGGACGTCACCGGCTGCGAGTTCGCCGTGGCCGCGTCGAGGCAGACGCCTGCGCTCGGCTCGGCGATGTTCGGGGCGGTCGCGGCGGGCGCGGGATTGGGCGGGTTCGACTCGATCGCGGAGGCCTCGGGCCGGATGGCGCGGCTCGGGCCGGAGCGCTACGTCCCCAACCCGGCCAACACCGCGGTCTATGACGAGCTGTACGCGGAGTACCTCCGCCTGCACGACCTCTTCGGACGGGGCGGAAACGACGCAATGAAGCGCCTGCGGGCCATCCAGCGCGCGGCGATCGACCCCGGCGCGCTAGGGTAGGCGACGGGGGACGAGAGAGGGCTACGCCCCATCTCTCGCCTGCTTCCTGCGGCAGTCAGTGCAAACCGACTGAAGGAGGAGCAGCAAATGGCCAGACTGCTTCGCAGCACCGCAATCGGCGGCGTGCTGGTTGCGCTCGTCTTCGCCGTGGTCGGCCTCACGGGCGCAGTCGCGTCGGGGGGCAAGAGCAAGCACCACGGCCATCACGGCCATCACGGCCAGGCCAGCATCACCCGCGAGCCGTTCGGCACCTTCGACGGCACCGCCGTCGACCGCTACACCCTCGACAACGGCAAGGGGATGGTGGTCAAGATCCTCACGTACGGCGGCATCGTCCAGGAGCTCTGGGCCCCGGACCGCCGCGGACGCTCGTCGAACGTCGTGCTCGGGTTCAAGGACCTCGCGGGCTACACGAACGGGTTCCAGCAGGGCTATCCGACGAACCCGGACGCTCCGACGCCGAACTCGCCGTACTTCGGCGCCATCATCGGCCGCTACGGCAACCGGATCGCCAACGGCACGTTCACGCTGGACGGCCACACGTACAAGCTCGACACCAACAACGGCCCGAACAGCTTGCACGGGGGGTATCTCGGGTTCGACAAGCAGGTGTGGGACGCCACGCCGTCACAGAGCGGCAGCTCGGTGAGCCTGACGCTGCATCGCCTCAGCAAGGAGGGCGAGGGCTGCGTCCCCTCCCGCACGCCGGGTTGCACGGGCTATCCGGGCAACCTCGACGTGACGGTCGTCTACACGCTCACGAAGCACAACGAGCTGAAGATCGACTACCACGCCACGACCGACAAGCCGACGGTGGTCAACCTGACGAACCACACCTACTGGAACCTCGACGGCGAGGGCACGGGCGATATCTACGACCACGTGCTCTGGTTGAACGCCGACCGCTTCACGCCTGTGGACTCGACGCTGATTCCCACCGGCGCGCTCGACCCGGTGGCCGGAACGCCGTTCGACTTCACGAGGCCCGAGACGATCGGCGCCCGCATCCGTGATGCGAGCAACCAGCAGATCGCGTTCGGCCGCGGGTACGACCACAACTTCGTGCTCAACCGGCCGCCGAACTCGACGGCGCTCGTTCCCGCCGCGAAGGTCTTCGACCCGGCCAGCGGGCGCAAGCTCGAGATCGACACGACCGAGCCCGGAGTCCAGTTCTACTCGGGGAACTTCCTCGACGGAACCCTCGCCGGGACGAGCGGGAAGTTCTACCGGCAGAGCGACGGGTTCGCGCTGGAGACCCAGCACTTCCCGGACTCGCCGAACCACGCGAACTTCCCGTCGACCGTGCTCCGGCCCGGTCAGACGTTCACGTCGCAGACGATCTTCCGCCTGTCGACGTTCCACCACCACCACTGATCGCCACGTGACCCCGCTCGCCGCTTCGCTGCGGCGGGCGGGGTCGCGTCAATCGAGCCGCTCGACGATCGTCGCGAGCACGTTCGGGTCGGCGAGCGACTCGAAGACGGCGTCGGCCTCGAGCTCGACCCCGGTCACCGACGGGACGCCGACCACGTAGAGGCCGGCCGCGCGCGCAGCTGCGACGCCCGGCGGGGAGTCCTCGAGAGCCAGCGAGCCCGTGGGCGTCGCGCCGAGGAGCTCGCACGCCCGCAGGTAGAGATCCGGCGCGGGCTTCGGCTCCGCGACGTCCTCGACGCCGATGACCGCGTCGAAGCGGTCGCGGAGGCCGGTCCGGGTCAGGCCGGCCAGCAGATGGCTTCTCGGCGAGTTGGAGGCGACGGCGACCGGCCAGCGTTGGTCGAGCGCCTCGAGCAGCTCCACCGCACCGGGCCTGGGCTCGGCGCCGGCTGCGATCTCCTCCAGGGCGAGCGCGTACAGCTCCGTGCTCACCTCCTTCCCCCGCCCCGGCAGCTCGAGCAGCCGCTCGAGGACGCGCGCCGCGGTCTCGGGCGCCGTGCCGACGAGCGCGCGCTTCGCCTCAAGGTCGAACTCGTGGCCGTGGCGCTCGAAGACGGCCGTCTCGGCGCGGGTCCAGCACGGCTCGGTGTCGAGCAGCAGCCCGTCGTTGTCGAACACGATCCCGGCGCGAAGGGCCATGGCTAGGCCGCCCCGACGAGCGCGCGGGCGAAGTCGCCGGGATCGAACGGCCGCAGGTCGTCGAGGCTCTCGCCGATCCCGATCAGCTTCACGGGGAGGCCGAGCTCGTGCGCGATGGCGATCGCGATCCCGCCCTTGGCGGAGCCGTCGAGCTTGGTCAGCACGATGCCGCTGACCTCGACGGCCTGGCCGAACAGGCGCGCCTGCTGGAGACCGTTCTGGCCCGTCGTCGCGTCGACGACGAGGAGCGTCTCGTGCGGGGCGCCGTCGAGGCGCTGCGCGATGACGCGCCGCACCTTCGCGAGCTCCTCCATCAGGTTCGACTGCGTGTGCAGGCGGCCGGCGGTGTCGACGACGACGACGTCGCACCCCCGCGACTCGGCCGCGCCGATCGCGTCGAAGGCGACCGCGGCCGGGTCGCCCCCCTTCTCCGAGCCCACGAAGTCGGCCTTCGCGCGCTGTGCCCAGATCTCGAGCTGCTCCTCGGCGGCCGCGCGGAAGGTGTCGGCCGCCGCGACGAGCACGGTGCGGCCGTGCTCGGAGAGCTTCGAGGCGAGCTTGCCGATCGTCGTCGTCTTGCCGGTGCCGTTGACGCCGACGACGAGGATCACGCTCGGGCTGCCGTCAAGCTGGAGTCGGGCCGGCTCGCCGAACAGCCGGGCGACCTCCTCCTCCAGCGCCGCCGTGAGGTCGCCCTCGCCGCGTGCCTCGAGGCGCTGCACCAGCTCCGCGGTCGCGGGCACGCCGACGTCCGCGGCGATCAGCGCCTCCTCCAGCCGTTCCCACGACGCCTCGTCCGCCGCGTCGAAGGAGGCGACGCCGATCTGCTCGGTCAGCGCGCGGCGGCTGCGGCCGAGCGAGTCACGCAGCCGCGAGAACATGCCGCCGCCCCGCTCCGCCGGCTCCGGCGCGCCGTTCTCGTCGCCGAGCAGCTCTGCCCACGTCCGCGCCATCGGCGGCAGGTTAGTGCTCAGTCCCAGGCCTCGAGCACGGGGAACCGCGCGTCCGCGTGGAGACATGCGGCCGCGAAGAGGGCGACGCCGAGGTCTCCGGTGAACAGCGAGTAGCGCCCGCGGCCGGCCCGCGCACGCGTCCGCTCGGCCTGGCCAAGCGCGTGGACGGCGAAGCGCCGGGCGCGCTCGAGCCAGCGCTCGTCGCCGGTACGGCCGAACGCCATCAGGAGTGCGAAGCCGTTCCCGGCCGTGCCATGGCAGAGGGACGCGCCCTTCTCCTCCCCGTGCGCCCCCGCCCGCCAGATGAGCTCCGCCCCGGCGAGGAGCAGCTCCTCGTCGATGTACGGCGCGGCAGTAGCGACGATCCCGGGCGCGCCGCTGCACCACTGCAGCCGGATCTGGTCGTCCTGCTCGAGCCCCTCGCCGACCAGCGCCGGCCAGTTCGCGAGGCCGTCCTCGACGACAGCTTCGCGCGCGAGGATCGCGGCTGTCTCCGCACGCAGTTCCTCGTAGCCGCCCTGCAGCAGCACGTGGACGTTGCCGACGAGCCCGTGGACGGGCCCCAGCTGGCGGTGCGTGCCGCCGTAGAGCCGCTGCGTCCAGATCCCGTCGGGCCCGCGCCGGGCGAGCAGCGCCTCGGAGCTCTCGCGCCACGCCTCCTCCCAGCGCTCCTCGCCCGTCCAGGCGCCCATCTGCCGGGCGGCGAGCATCGTCCCCGGCGAGCCCCACATCAGCCCGTCGGTCTCGTTGTCGACGTTCTCGCGCACCCGCTCGAGGAGCGCGTCCGCGAGCTCCTGGTCGGCGCCGAGGCGCCACGCGACGAGCAGCAGCCCGCCCTCGCCGCACAGGAGCGAGCACGCGCGCTGGGCCGGCAAGTCGGCCGCGATGCCGTCGAGGTCTGGCTCGATCCGTCCCAGCTCGAGCGTCCGTCTCGCCGCGGCGGCCAGGTCGATCGCCGTGTCGGCAAGCCCGCGCCTGCGCAAGACGTCGAGCCCGAACAGCACGCCGCCGGCGCCGACGTAGAGGTCCTTCAGCGGCTCCGTCGACTCCCACAGATCCCACTCGTTCCCGGGCCAGAGCCCGTCGGGGTCGAAGCGCTCGTCCGCATCGGCAACGATCGCCCGGATCGCCGAGCCGACGCGCTCGGCGTCCCACGGCTCGCTCGTGAGCGGCTCGAAGGCCTCCGGCCGGTAGAGCATGGCGCTCCTAGGCTACGGCCGAGACCGCGTCTTCGCGCGGCAGGCGCCGCGAGACGATCTGGGAGACGCCGTCGCCGCCCATCGTGACGCCGTAGAGCACGTCGGCGGCCTCCATCGTCTTCTTCTGGTGCGTGACGACGATGAACTGCGCCGTCTCCGAATAGCGGCGCAGGAGCTCGACGAAGCGGCCGATGTTGGCGTCGTCGAGCGCCGCCTCGACCTCGTCGAGGAGGTAGAACGGGCACGGGCGCGCGAGGAAGAGCGCGAACAGGAACGAGATCGCGCCGAGCGCCTTCTCGCCGCCCGAGAGCAGCGAGAGGCGCGTCACGCGCTTGCCGACCGGTCGCAGCTCGACCTCGACCCCGGGCTCGGCGTCGGGCGCCTCCTCGTCGGGCTCGGTGAGCCGGAGCCGTCCCTGGCCGCCGGGGAAGAGGGTCGCCGCCACCTCCTCGAAGTGCGTGCTGACGGCGGCGAAGGTCTCGTCG
>DASSQK010000072.1:0-28837 GCA_035702555.1 Gaiellaceae bacterium
GACGACGAGATCGAAGCTCTCGTCGGCGAAGGGGAGCTGCACGGCGTCCGCAGCTCGAAAGGCGACGCGATCGGAGTGGAAGTGCTGCGCCGCAAACTCCACGACGACGGGATTGATGTCCGTCGCGATGATCTCCGCCTCCGGGAGCGCCTCACTGACGGCCCGCGTGAGGATGCCGGTTCCCGCGGCGGTCTCGAGGATCGTCTCCGGACGAAGGAGCGCCACGCGCTTCGCCACGTGCTCCGCGTAGGGCGCGAAGAGAAGCGGCCCCAGGTACCGGTCGTACAGCTCCGGAGTCGAGTGCTCGAAGACATCGGTCTCGGACATCCATCGAGGCTCTCACGCTCGGTATTCGGTGGTCAACCGCGGGGACAGGGCCGACACGCGGCGCTCCCGACGGTCGCCGCGCGAGGCAGCTTCCGAAGAAACCGCCCGCCGCCGTTCACGAGCACGGAGACGCCGAACCAGCTCGGGTAGCGAGTCGAGACGTACCCCCGTCCGCCGTCACCAGGTCGGCCCGGCCGTCACCGGTGAGTCACCGACTGCGGGGGCCCCAGGCCGGGTCGGCCTCGCGCCGGCCGACGGCGTCGTGGCGCCAGAAGACCTCGGAGTAGACCAGCGTCCCGGTCATCCAGGGCTCGTACGCCGGGAGGCGGAGGACCTGGAAGGCGGCATCGGGGATGCGCAGCGACGGCTTCCTGAAGCCGTGCTCGCCGCCGGGCTCGAAGCCGAAGCGCGCGTAGTAGCCCGGCGCGCCTTCGAGGAAGACCAGCGGCACCGCCCGTTCCCGCAGGAGCTCCAGGCCGCGCTGGATGAGAGCGGAGCCGACACCCCGCCCCTGCGCGGCGGGGAGGACCCCGACCGGGCTCAGCACCTGCACCTCGACGAGGCGCGGCGGCGCGTCGAGCAGGCTGGTCGTGAACATGATGTGGCCGACGACCTCGTCGCCCTCGACGGCGACGAGCGAAAGGCAGCCCGGGATCCTCCTCAGGTCGTCGGCGAGGTTCCCGACGACGCGGCCGTGGTCACCTCCGCCGAAAGCGGCGAACTGCAACGCGCGGACGGCGTCGTGGTCTCGCTCCTCTTCGCTCCTGACCTCCACGGGCGCGAGCGTATCGGCGGACCTCCCGCACCGTCCGGCGCGTATTGGCGGCGATGGACCTCCTGCCCAGGCACGCTCGTATAGTCGGCACGGGATGGCTGGCACCGGCCGCGACGAGCGGGCCTGGGTGCGGCGGGCCCAGGCCGGGTCGGCCTCTGATTTCGAGGCGCTCTTCCGCGCGCACTGGGGCCCTGCCTACCGCGCCGCGTACCTCGTCGTCCGGGACGCGGCCGCTGCCGAGGACATCGCGCAGGAGGCCTTTCTCGCCGCCGTCCGCGCGCTCGACCGCTTCGACCGCCGCCGGCCGTTCGGGCCATGGCTGCACCGGATCGTCGTCAACCGGGCGATCGACTGGGCGCGGGCCCGCGCGCTGCGGCCCGAAGGCGAGGCCGTGGACGCGGCGGCCCCCGAACGGCCGGAGCGGGACGACGGGCTGCTGCGCGAGCTCGGCCGCCTCTCGCCGGAGCACCGGGCGGTGATCGTCCTGCGCTATCTGCTCGACTACACGCCGGGCGAGATCGCCGAGCTGCTCGAGCTCCCGCGCGGCACGGTCAACTCGCGCCTGCGCCGCGGGCTCGACGCGTTGAAGGAGCGGCTGGAATGAGGTTCCGCGCCCCGGACGAGCGCGCGGCGCAGGAGCGTGCGTGGGCGGTCGTCTCCCGTGCGTATGCGGAGCGCGAGCCGGTCGCGTGGCCGAGGCGCCACTGGCAGCCCATCGTGGCGGTCGCGGTGGTCGCGGCGATCGTGGCCGCGGCGCTGAGCCCGCCGGGCCGCTCGGTCGTGCACTCCTTCCGCAGGGCGGTCGGCGTCCAGCGCGCCGAGCCGGCGCTGTTCTCACTGCCCACGCGCGGGCAGCTGCTCGTTTCCAGCCGCAGCGGTCTCTGGCTCGTCCGCCCCGACGGCTCCAAGCGGATGCTCGGGCGCTACCGCGACGCAGCGTTCTCGCCGCACGGGCTCTTCGTGGCGGCCACGCGGGCGAACCAGCTCGTCGCGCTCGACCCGAAGGGCGAGGTTCGCTGGACGCTCGCGCGACCCGCTCCCCGCCTCCCGACCTGGACCGGGACGCGCACCGACACGCGGATCGCGTACATCTCGCACGGCCAGCTGCGAATTGTGGCCGGCGACGGCACCGGCGACCGTCCGCTGGCCCGCGCGTCGGCGGTCGCTCCGGCGTGGCGACCCGGAGCGGGCCGCGTGCTCGCGTACGCGGACGGGCGGTCGGCCGTCGTCTACGACGCCGACGCCGCCCGCGTCCTCCTGCGGACGACGCCGATCCTCGAGCCGGTGCGCAAGGTGGCCTGGTCGCACGACGGTTCGCGGCTCCTCGTCTTCGCGCCACATGCCACTCGCGTCTATCGGAACGGCAGGGTCGTCCAGCAGGACGACCCCTCCGACGCGACGATCGACACCGACGCCGCCTTCGTCGACGGCGGGCGGAACGTGGCGGCGAGCCGCGTCGCCGGCGTGAGCAGCAACGTCTTCCGGATCGCGGGCGGACCGGTGATCTTCAGCGGCTCCGGCGTCTTCCGCCAGCTCGAGCCGTCTCCGGACGGGCGCTGGCTGCTCGTCACCTGGCCGACGGCGAACCAGTGGGTCTTCGTCCGCCTGCACCGGCGCAGAATCGTGGGCGTCGCACGGATCACGCAGCAGTTCGGCCGCGGTGCGCGTGTCGCGGACTGGTGCTGCGCCGTAGGCCGGATACATTCGACGGCGGGCGTGCGATGACGTGGTAGTGACCCGCGAGCTGACGGACACCTCCGGCAGAACCGATGCCTCGCTCGTTCGCGCCGCCGGGACGGACGCCTCCGCGTTCGGCGAGCTGTACGAGCGCCACGTCGAGTCGGTCTACCGCTGGTTCCGGCGGCGGCTCGACTGGGCGGCGAGCGACCTGACGGCGGAGACCTTCGCCCGGGCGTGGCTCGTGCGAGGCCGCTTCCGGGACGAGCGCGACGGGTCGGCGCTGCCCTGGCTGCTCGGCATCGCGGCCAACGTGCTGGCCGACACCGTCCGCCGCGACCGCGTCGAGACCCGCGCGCGCGAGCGGCTCGGTCTCCCGCTCGACCTGGCCGGCGACGACGGCTACGCCGCGGTCGAGGAGCGTCTCTCGCCGCGGCTCGCGCTCGAGCGGTGCCTCGGCTCGCTCCCCGAGCACGAGCGGAGCGCCCTCGAGCTGCGCGTCCTCGACGAGCTTCCGTACGAGCAGGTGGCGGAGCGGCTGGCGATCCGCCCGGCCGCGGCTCGCCTGCGCGTCTCCCGCGCGCTCCGGCGCCTCGCGCTCTCCGTCCCCAAGGAGGAACCGTGAAAACCGTTCTGCCCGCTAGCCTGATCGAGTACCGCGACACGCTCGAGGACGCGGTCCGCCGCGATCTCGGCCGCGCTCCAGCCCGGCGCCGGCGCCGGCTCGCGCTGCGGGTAGCCCTCGTCGCAGGCGTCCTCGCGGCCGTCGCGCTCGGAGCGCTGAGCGTCCTCTCCCGGGACGGCGCAGGGGCCTCCGTGGTCGACCGCGCCGCAGCGGCGGTCGCGCCCTCCCCCGGGACGGTCCTGCACGTCGACATGCTCGGCTCGCAGACCAACGGGGACGGCAGCGTCATCCACTGGCGCGACGAGAGCTGGCAGCAGCAGAGCCCGCCCTACGACGGCCGCAAGATCCAGACCGCGTCGGACGGGTCGGTCGTGGAGTCGGCCACCGCGGATCGCCGGAGCGAGCTCTACGACCCCGCCCGCGACACGATCTACGTCTCGGCGCCGGAATCGACGGCGACGCCCCAGGAGCTGAACACGTACGCGATCGAGCCCGGCCCGAGGCCGGGAACGGCCGTCCTCCAGATCCCGGGGCGAGCAGCCGAGGCCAAGGGCGCCCGCGTCACGAGGGGCGTCATCACCGCGGCGCAGGCGAAGGCGCTGCGCAAGGGCACGGCCGTGATCGCGTGGCGGTTCTCGAAGCGGAACGGCGTCGTGAGCTCGGGCCTCACCGTCATCCCCGCCTCGCGCTTGCCGAAGCGGCCGCCCCCGAGCAGGGACCACTCCGCGGACGTCGACCCCGCCTCGTCGGGGTTCCGCGGCCAGATCCTCGCGCTCCTGCGGTCGGGCGAGGCCCGCGTCGTCGGTCACCGGACGGTCGACGGCCAGGACACGATCGAGATCGCCTCGGCCGACGGGCACACGACCTACTTCGTCGATCCGGGCTCCTACAGGCCGGTCGAGCTCCGGACGCGAGGCACGGACGGCGGCACGGCGCTCCGCTTCCGCACCTTCGAGACGCTCGAGCCGCAGGCGGGCCTGCTCAGCCTCGCGGCCCAGCACCCGGGCGCGCGGATCGACCGCGACCCCGCGCACTACCGGGCCGCGGACGAGCGCCTGCACCCCAACGGCTGAACGCCGCCCGCGAACGTCTAGGCTGGCGGCGTGCTGAACGTCGGCGAGCAGGCACCGGACGTGCAGGTCTGGATGGGGCCGCGGGAGCCGGTCTCGATCCGCGGGCTCGCGGCCGAGAAGCCGCTGCTGCTGCTCTTCTACCTCTTCGACTGGTCCGCTACCTGAACGAGCGAGATGGAGCTCCTGCGTGACAGGAGCGCAGAGGTCGAGGAAGCGGGCATCCAGGCGATGGGGATCTCGCGTGACTCGCCCTGGACGCACATCTCGTGGATGCAGGCGCTCGACCTGAACTTCCCGCTGCTCTCCGACTGGAACGCCGAGGCCGTGCGCGCGTTCGGCGTCGCGCACGACTTCCGCGGGTTCGAGGACGTGGCCGAGCGGACGGCGTTCCTGATCGACCGGAGCGGTACGGTCCGCGGCGCATGGCGGTACGAGGCGGCAGAGGTGCCGGACTTCGACGAGCTGCTCTCGGCCGCCCGGGCCTTGTAGCTCTCGTCGTCGCGGTCTACCTGGGCGCGGGCCTGCTGGCGACCGCGCCGCAGCTGGGCGACATCGGCTCGCGGTTCCTCGCGCGGGGGACGCCGGTTCCCGGGGAGGCGGCGGCCGGCGACCACCTGCAGGCCGAGTACCACCTGTGGCTCGTCGGGCACCAGCTCTCGCGCGGCGCGGCGCCCTGGCGCGACCCGTACACGTTCCGGCCGGAGAGCCCGCCGCGCTGGAACTTCGGCGGCTGGCCGTACGGGGTGCCGTTCTGGCCGCTGGCGGCGATCTTCGGGCCGGTGCTCGGGTGGAACCTGCTCCTGCTGCTGACCTACGTCGCGGCGGGCTCCTTCACCTACCTCTGGCTCCGTGAGCTGCGGCTGCCGGTGGGCGCGGCGCTCGTCGGCGGGCTGGTGTTCGCGCTCGAGCCGTACCGCGTGGCGCAGAGCGCGGGCCACCTCCGTGGCCCGATCTCGGTGCTGCTGCCGCTGGCGCTGTGGGCGTTCGAGCGGTCGCGGCGCGGCTCGGGCTGGTGGCTCGTGGGGTCGGCCGCGGCGCTCGCGTCGATCCCGTTCTCGGACGTGCACCTCGCACTCGGCGCGATCCCGTTCTTCCTGCTCTACACGCTCCTGCGCGGCGGGCGGATCGGCGCGGTGGCCGCCGCGGCCCCGGCCGTGGCGGCCGGTGCGCTCGTCGGCCACTTCTCGACCTCCGGGATCGGCTCGGGCGGCCGCTCGCTGCGGGAGGTGGCGCACTACTCGGCGACGGGGCTCGACTTCGTCACGCGGCATCCGCGCCACGGGCTCGAGAGCTTCGTCTTCGCCGGCTGGCTGACGCCGCTGCTCGCGCTTGCGGGGCTCGCGGTGCTGCTGGCGGCGCGGCGCTACGCGCTGGCGGCCTCGTTCGCGGTCGGTGCCGTCGTGCCGATGCTGCTCGCCCTCGGGACGCATTTCCCGCTCTACGAGCCCGTCTGGCGCCACTTCGCTCCGCTGCGCTACCCCCGCGTCCCGGAGCGCCTGCTGCCGGTCGCGTGCCTCTGCGTCGCCGCGCTCGTCGCGTTCGCGGTCGCCCGCATCGCCCGCTCGTTCCCGAAGCTAGTAACAGTCTGTTATTTGCTCGCGGTCGTGCTGCTCGCGCTCGACCTGCGCGTCTGGGTCTACCAGGCCGTGGCGGCAGACGAGGCGAACGCGGCGTACGAGGCGGCGCGCGGCGGGCCGCCGGGGCGGCTGCTGGAGATCCCGGTGCTGCACCCGAACGTGCACCTCGGCAGCGTCTACCTCTGGTACGACCAGGTCGCCCGTCGCGAGCGGCCCGGCGGCTACTCGACGATCGCGCCGCAGGCTGCCGCTCGGCTCTCGCTCCGCCTGGCCGGGCTCAACTGCGGCGACTGGCGGCCCGGCGACGACGCGCTCCTGCGCCGGCTCGGCGTGCGCTACGTCGCCTTCCACCGCGGCCTCGTCGGCGAGACCGGCTGGTTCGCCTGGCGCGAGCTGCGTCGCCACGGCTTCGGGCAGCTCGCCCGCGACGGCGCGATCACGACGCTCGAGCGCGGCCGCACCGGCGGCAGCCCACCGGTCGGCGAGCCGGCCCGCACGACCGTCTTCTGCGAGGGCTGGAACGGCCGGTCTCCCCGCTTCCGCCACGCGGCGTTCTGGGCCCGCGGGCCCATCGCGCTGCGCCTGACCACACGCGACCCCGTCCACACGAGGCTCTCCGTCGACCGCAGGGCGAAGCGCTCGCTCCACGTCACCGGGCCCATCACCGTGCGCCTGGGCGCGCCGGGCTGGCACCTGATCGGCGTCGACGTCCATCGCGCCGACCGCGGGCTAAAGCTCGAGCGGGTCGCGCCGGGCTAGGAGTCGCGGACGCGCTCGCGCTCGGCGCTGCGCTCCCGGGCGCGGGCGGTGACGGCCTCGAAGAGCCTGCCGCGCCGGCGGACGAGGCCCTCGGCGACGGCCTCGTTCAACGCGCCGGTGAAGCGGCCGGGCCCCCAGCGCACCGCCCGGACCCGGCGCGAGAGCGTCCTGCGGTCCGCGGGCCCATCTCGCTCGAGCGCGCTCGCGATCGCGTCCACCTCGCGGTCGAGGTCGTGCTCGGACGCCTGCCTGCTCGAGTACGCGGTCCCGATCATCCCGGGGGAGTAGAAGGTCGAGCCGGGCCCCGGCCGGAAGCGCCGCCGCCCGTAGGAGCCGCGGCTGCGCCGGGCCTCACGCGCGCGGTGGCGCTGGTCGACCGCCTCGTCGCGGCGCGACTTCCCGTCGATCTCCTGGCCCTCCTCGGCCTCGCGCGCCGTCAGCGGCTTCGCGATGTCCTCGAGCTCCTTCTGCTCGGCCGAGACGCCGAGGAAGATCTCCGCGATCCCGCCCACCGCCATCACGGCGGCGCCGACGAGGAAGGCGATCATCACGTTGGTGACGCTCCCCGAGTCGATCATCTTCCCGAAGAAGAGCGGCCCGGTGATGCCGCCCGCCGCGGTGCCGACCGCGTAGAAGAAGGCGATCGCGAGCGCCCGGGTCTCCATCGGGAAGATCTCGCTCGCGGTCAGGTACGCGGCGCTCGCGCCGGCCGAGGCGAGGAAGAACGTCCCCATGATCAGGGCGATGAACGACCACTGCGTGAGCGACTTCTGCTGGAAGAGGATCGCCGTCGGCACCAGCACCGCGGCCGAGCCGAGGTAGCTCAGCGCGATCATCGGCTTGCGGCCCCACGTGTCAAAGAAGTGGCCGAGCAGCAGCGGCCCGAGGAAGTTGCCGGCCGCGAAGAGGATGAAGAACACCGGCACGAAGCCGGACGACACGTTGAAGAAGCCGGAGAAGATCGTGCCGAGGTCGAAGGTGACGGCGTTGTAGATGAACGCCTGACCGACGAAGAGCGCGAGGCAGAGGATGCTGCGCTTCGGGTAGGTCTTGAACGCGGTCTCGGCGATCGTCCGGAACGGGATTCGCTCGCGCTGGCGCACCTCGATCGTCTCCTCCGGCTCGTCCAGCGCCTCGCCCGTCTCGTCCTGGATGTCCTCCTCGATCGCGTCGACGATGCGCTCGGCCTCCTCCTCGCGGCCGTGGATGAACAGCCAGCGCGGGCTCTCCGGCACGTTGCGGCGGACGAGCATGATCGCGAGGCCGAGCACGGCACCGAGGCCGAAGCAGACCCGCCAGCCGACATCCTTGGCGAGGATGCTCGGGTCCAGCAGCAGGATCGCGACGGCTGCGCCGGCGACCGCGCCGAGCCAGTACGAACCGTTGATGATCAGGTCGACGCGCCCGCGCACCCGGGCCGGGATGAGCTCGTCGATCGCCGAGTTGATCGCCGCGTACTCTCCACCGATCCCCGCGCCGGTGAAGAAGCGCATCAAATAGAAGTACCAGGCGGTCCACGCGAAGGCGGTCGCGACGGTGGCCGCGATGTAGAGCGCGAGCGTGATCAGGAAGAGCTTCTTTCGGCCGAAGCGGTCGGTCAGCTGGCCGAAGAAGAGCGCGCCGAGACACGCGCCGCCGACGTAGAACGCCGCGGCCACGCCGATCCCGGCGCTCGAGAGCGAGATCCCGCTGCCGCTCTCGGTCAGGCGGCTCGCGACGGAGCCGACGATCGTCACCTCGAGCCCGTCGAGGACCCAGACGGTGCCGAGCCCGACGACGATCAGCCAGTGGAAGCGCGACCAGGGCAGCCGGTCGAGCCGCTTCGGGATGTTGGTCTCGATCGTGCCGGTCTGGACGCTGTCGGCGGCGGCGCTCACGCGGACGCTCATTTCCGGCCCTCTCGTCTGGAAAACGTGGCTGCGGGTACGGTCGCTCCGAGATGGTCTCCTGCCGCGTGCTCGGCCACCGCTACCGCTTCCGCGCCGAGGGCGCGACGATGGTGTGGGAGTGCGGCCGCGGCTGCGGCGCGGGCGGGCGGAAGGAGTACGCGAGCGAGGGCGACGCGCGCCGCTACGCGCGGGCCTTCGACCGCGAGGACCGCGACGACGTCGGCCGGCGTGCGCCCTTCATCGGGCTCTTCCCGCTCCGGCTCTACCGCTCGCTCAAGAACCGCTGAAGGCGCAGGCCCTGGTCTCGAGCATGGCCTGAAGTCGACTTCATCGCCCCCGCGTGCGCGCGTCCGCCTGGACTGCCCACTCTTGGCGGAGGATACTGAGGCCATGACGGGCCCTCGATCGAGCGGCCTGTCCACGTTCGAGGGTGGCGTCGTGGGCACCGGCTGTCCGGAAGCTGTCGATGACGCCTGAAACCGACCTCGCGCACGAGCTCGCCGAGGCGCGTCGGCGCCTGGTCGAGCTGGAATCGCTCGTCGAGAACAGCTCGGTCGCGATCGTCCAGATGGACGCCGACCAGCGCGTCGAGGGCTGGAACCCGGCGGCGGCGCGCCTCTTCGGCTACTCGCCGCAGGAAGCCATCGGCAGCTCGATCGACGACCTCGTCCTCAACGACGACCTCCTCGAGGAAGGCCGGGACGTCACCGCGGAGGCTCGCGAACAGGGCCGTGCCGACCGGGTCACCCGTCGCGTGCGGAAGGACGGGAAGCCGGTCGACGTGCAGATGATGCTCGTGTCGCTCCGGGCCGACGGCGAGCACGTCGGCTTCTACGCGATCTACCACGACATCACCGAGCTCCAGCGCGCCCGAGCGCGTGCGGAGACGCTCCTCGCCGTGACGACCGTGCTCGGCAAGACGCTGAGCCTCGACGAGACGTTCGAGACGATCCTCGACGAGCTGCAGCAGGTCGTGCCGTACGACAGCTCCTCGATCCAGGTGATCCAGGGGAACCGCCTCCAGATCGTCGCCGCGCGCGGGCTCGAAGATCTCGGCGGCCTGCTCGGGGTCGGCTTCGACCTCGAGGACGAGACCAACCTCAACGCCCAGGTCGTCCGCTCCGGGCGACGACAGGTCTTCGCCGACGTCTCGCAGAACCCGCACTTCGCCAGCCAGGAACACGGCGCCGGGCGCATTCGCGGTTGGATCTGCGCGCCGATGATCATCGGTGACCGCGTCATCGGCGTTCTGAGCATCGACAAGTTCGAGGCCGACTTCTACACCGAGGAGCTCGCGGAGCTCGCAACCGCGTTCGCGGCCCAGGCCGCGACGGCGATCGAGAATGCGCGGCTGCTCGAGACGGAGCGGGCTGCGCGCCAGCAGGCCGAGACGCTGCACGCCGCTGCCGAGTCGCTCGGGAGCACCATGGCGATGTCCGAGGTCTTCGAGCTGATCCTGTCGGAGCTGCGGAAGGTCGTCCCCTACCGGAGCGCCAGCGTTCAGGAGCTCGAGGGCAACGAGTTCGTCGTCGTCGGCGGCCAGGGGTATCCGGACCTCGACGAGCTGGTCGGGCATCGGTACGTCTGCAGCGGGCCCGGCGATCCCGCCTGGGGGCTCGTCAGCCGGCACGAGACTCTCATCGTCGCGAACGCCGCCGCCATCTACCCGCAGTTCGAGGACGTCCACGTCGACGGCAGCATCAGGTCCTGGATGGCCGTCCCGCTGCTGATCGGCGACCACCTGATCGGGATGGTGACGCTCGACTCGTTCGACGTCGACTTCTACACCGCCGAGCATGCGGAGACGGCAAAGGCCTTCGCCGCGTTCGCCGCGACGGCGATCGACAAGGCGCGGTACGTCACCGACCTCGAGCGGGCGCGCGAGGAGGCGGAGGCGGCGACCCAGGCGAAGAGCGCGTTCCTCGCCACGATGAGCCACGAGATCAGGACGCCGATGAACGCCGTGATCGGCATGAGCGGCCTGCTCCTCGACACGGAGCTGACGCCCGAGCAGCGCGAGCTCGCCGAGGTCGTCCGCGCGAGCGGAGATGCCCTGCTCCACGTGATCGACGACATCCTCGACTACTCGAAGATCGAGGCGGGCAAGCTCGAGCTCGAGAACGAGCCGCTCGATCTCCGAAGCTGCGTCGAGGGGGCGCTCGACATCGTCGCACCGCGCGCGTGGGAGAAGGAGCTCGAGCTGGGGTGCCTGATCGACGAGCGCGTGCCGGCAGGAGTCGTCGGCGACGCGGTCCGCCTGCGGCAGGTGCTGCTCAACCTCGTCTCGAACGCGGTCAAGTTCACCGAGCAGGGCGAGGTCATCGTCCATGTCGAGGCCGAGCCGACCGGGGCGAGCTCGTACCGCCTCGAGTTCGCGATCCGGGACACCGGGGTCGGCATCGCCCGGGATCGGATCGACCGGCTGTTCGCGTCCTTTACGCAGGCCGACGCCTCCACCACGCGCCGCTACGGCGGCACGGGACTCGGGCTCGCGATCACGAAGCGTCTCGTCGAGCTGATGGGCGGGGAGATGTGGGTCGAGAGCGAGGAGGGCAAGGGATCGACCTTCCACGTCGGCCTCCCCGTCGAGGCAGCGGTGGTGCCGGCACGCGAGGCCGTGCCCAGCACCGCGCCGCAGCTCGCCGGCAAGCGTCTCCTCGTCGTGGACGACAACGCCACGAACCTCGAGATCGTGGCCCGCCACGCGCGCTCGTGGGGCATGGACGCCGTGGCGGTCGCGTCCCCGACCGAGGCGCTCGCCCGGATCGAGGGGGGCGAGAGCTTCGACGTCGCCATCCTCGACCTGGTGATGCCGGAGATGGACGGGCTCGCCCTGGCGCGCGAGATCCGGCGGCATCGCGACGAGCACGAGCTTCCCCTCGTCCTGCTGACCTCGCTCGGAAGGCTGCCGCAGGCTCAGACCTCGGGAGAGTTCGCGGTGCAGCTCGGGAAGCCCGTCAAAGCCTCGCAGCTCTACAACGGCCTCGTGAAGGCGCTCGCCGAGCACCTCCTGCAACAGGAGGCCGACGGGCCCGAGCCGGAGGCGGCGAAGCCGACCGCGTCGTCGTTGCGCATCCTCCTCGCCGAGGACAACGCCGTGAACCAGAAGGTCGCGCTCCGGCTCCTCGCCCAGCTCGGCTACCGCGCCGACGTTGCGGCGAACGGCGCCGAGGCGCTGGAGACGCTCGAACGGCAGACCTACGACGTCGTGCTCATGGACGTCCAGATGCCCGAGATGGACGGCCTCGAGGCCTCGCGCCGGATCTGCGGCCGCTGGCCGGCGGAGAGCCGACCCCGAATCGTCGCGATGACCGCGAACGCGATGCGCGAGGACCGCGAGGCCTGCTTCGCCGCCGGGATGGACGATTACCTGGCCAAGCCGATCCGACCGATGGAGCTGCAGCTGGCGCTGAGCCGCGTGCGCCCGCGCGCCAACACGGGGACGGCCGACCCTACAGGCGACGTCGCCGGCCTCGACGCGAGCGCGATCGAAAGCCTTCGAGACCTCGACGGGGAGGGCTTCCTCGCGGAGGTGATCGACACGTTTCTCGGGGAGGCGCCTGCGCTCGTGGCCGCTCTCCGGACCACCCGCGAGGAGGGCGACTCGGAGGAGCTGCGGCGAACGGCGCACATCCTCAAGTCGAACGGCCAGATCTTCGGGGCGCGACGTTTCTGGGAGCTCTGCAGAGAGCTCGAGCAGCGGGCGCGAGCCGGCGAGCTCGACGGCTCCGGAGAGCTGATCGATCGAATCGACCGGGAGTACGCCGCGCTCGAGGAGAGCCTCGCTGCGCTGCGTTCGGCGGCCGCGTCGTGAACGCCACCCCCTCCCCGCCCGGAACGATCCTCGTCGCGGACGACAACCGCGTGAACCGGCTGCTGCTCAGCCGCGGCCTGGAGCAGGAGGGGCACACGGTCGTCTTCGCCGAGCACGGGCGCGAGGCGCTCGATCTCCTGCGGAGCCAGCCCTTCGACCTGATGTTGCTCGATGTCCTCATGCCCGAGCTCGACGGGTACGGCGTTCTCGCGGAGCTGAAGGTCGACTCGCATCTCCGCGACCTCCCGGTGGTGATGACGTCGTCGCTGGACGAGATCGACAGCGTGGTCAAATGCATCGAGATGGGCGCCGAGGACTACCTGACGAAGCCCATCAACCCGGTGTTGCTGAACGCGCGCGTCACGGCGAGCCTGGAGAAGAAGCGGCTTCGCGATCAGCAGCGTGAGTTAATCAGCAAGTTCGCGACGAAAGAGGTCGCCGACGACCTGCTGACGTCAGGGTTTTCGCTGGGCGGCAAACACCTCGATGCCTCGGCGATGTTCTGCGACATCCGCTCGTTCACGACGATTGCCGAGGCGCGTGAGCCTGCCGAGACGATCGAGCTGCTGAACGACTACTACACGCTGATGATGGACGCGATCGGCGGGGAGGGCGGGATCGTCAACCAGATGGTCGGCGACGGGCTGATGGCGATCTTCGGTGCGCCGCTGCCGCGTGAAGACCATCGCCAGCGGGCCGTGCTCGCGGCGCGTCAGATGGTGGAGATGATCCGCCTGTTCAACGAGGAACAGGCGGCGCGCGGCAAGCTGCAGATCGAGATCGGCATCGGCATCGCGTCGGGCCGGGTCGTGGCGGGCTACACGGGCACGAATCACCGGGCGACCTACACGTGCGTGGGCGACACCGTCAACGTCGCCGCTCGCCTCGAGGCGCACACGAAGGTCATGAACCGCCCCATCCTCATAGACGAGCAGACCCGCAGCGGGCTCGACGCCGTGATCCCCGTCGAGGCGCAGGGAGAGCTGCTGGTGAAGGGGAAGACCGAGCCGGTCAAGGTGTACGCCGTCGACGTCGGCTCGCTCGTCGCCGAAGGCGCCTGACCGCAGCCGCCCTAGCTGCTCGCCTCGAGAGGTTGCTCGGCGGGCGGCAGGTGCGTCCTGGCATCCACGCTCTCGAAGAACGTCCGCGCATTCGCGAGCTGCGCCTCCGCCTCGCCCTCCCGGCCTTCCCCCCTCAGCTGCTCGGCGGCGCGCAGCCGCGCCTCCGCCTCCTCCGGGCGGGTGCCGATCCGCTCGAGCCCCGCGGCGGCCTCGACGTAGTCGCCGCGGGCATACGCGCGAGCCGCCAGGACCCATGGCAAGGAAGGTCGTCCTGCGAGGGCCCGCTCGAGCTCGGCGTCGACCCCGAGCAGCCGTGCAGCGATTGCGAACGACGGGACGGCGATCACGCCGAACTGCAGTTCCCGCCCGCCGGCGAGGATCTCGAGGTACTCACGGGCAAGCGGCTCGGCGCGGTCTGCCGCTTCGGCGCCGGCGAAGGCGTAGGCGGCGAAAGGAAGCATGTAGTACAGCACCTGGGGTTGTTCGATTCTCCGGGCATGTGCGACCGCTGCCTCGGCGTCGGCGATCGCACCGGCGGCGTCCCCACGGGCCGACCGGATCGCGGCGCGCACCATCCAGGCCTGGCCCGTGAGGTAGTGCTGCGACTCGGCGAGGAACTCGTCGCACAGCTGCAGGGCCTCGTCCCAGCGACCCGAGCGGTAGTGGTGGTCGGACAGCACGCCGCGTGACCAGCGCCGCTCACCTTCCGAGCCGAGCCGCTCGGCGATTGCACCGGCCATTAGTCGCGTCTCCGTCGCTCCGGGGACGTCGCCGAGGACCTCCTTCGCGACTGCCAGCTGGTTGAGCGCGCGGGCGAGGGCCCCGAGCAAGCCTGCGGCCTCTGCGAGCTCGGCAGCGCGGCCGAGGTCGTCGAGACCTTTCGGGTCACCGAGCATGCCGCGCGCGCTTCCTACCATCCCGAGCGCCTCGATCATGGCGTCGCGCCAGCCGAACCTCTCAGCGAGCTCGTAGGCGCGCATTCCCAGCTCGAGCTCTGCGGCGCTGTCGCCGTTCAGGCCGGCCGACGAGGCGCGGCTCGTGAGCGCGAAGGCCTGCTCCGGGCAGGCGGCCTCGCCGGCCAGCAGCCGCTCGGCGCGCTCCTGGTGCTCGTCCCTGCGGTCCAGCTCCCCCAGGTGCCAGAGGCTCCGGGTCAGCAAGAGCTCGGCCCGGGCGGCACGACGGAGGTCACCGCAGGCCTCCAGCGCGGCGCTGGCCTCGGCGAGCAGCTCGGCGTCGCCTCCCGCCTGGCTGAAGACGGGAGCGGCCCGTCGCAAGAGGAGCCGCGCGCGTTCCAGGTCGTGCTCGGGCCACAGGCGAAGGGCGGCGTCGTAGAACCGCTCGGCTGCGACGACCGCGTAGAGCGAGGCCGCCCGGTCGCCCGCGTCCCTGAGCGCGAACCGCGCCTGGGCCCCCAGCTCCGCTACGTCCAGCCCCGCGGCCTCCGCGAGCTCGAGCGCCTCCAGGTAGTGGTGCGCGAGCAGCTCGGCCTGGTCGTCCTGGCGCCCGAGCGACTCGATCCAGGCGGCGGTCAGCCTGTGCTTCTCGACCCGTGCCGCGCGCGGGATCTGCGAGTAGGCGACGTCCCTGATCAGGACATGGCGAAAGGCGTACTCCGTCTCGCTCCCGACGGACGAGGTGCGCGAGCGCTGGACGAACTCTGCGCGCTCGAGCCGGTGCAGTGACTCCTCCGCCTCCCAGCGGCTCGCGCTGCCGACCGCCTCGACCGCGCCCGACCAGAAGACCTTTCCGACGACGGCTGCGTTCTGAAGGAGCCGCTTCTCGTCCTCCGGGAGCGCGTCGAGCCGCGCGGCGATGATCCCCTGCACGGTCTCTGGCAGCGCGTCCAGGTCACCGCCCTCGGCGAGCGCTCGCGCGTACTGCTCGGCGTAGAGGGGATTGCCGCCTGCGCGGGCGAGGATCTCGGCCTGTATCCCCGCCTCGAGAACGGGCTTGCCGAGCACGTCGCCGACGAGCAGCGCCGCCTCGTCCTCGGAGAGCGGCGAGAGCGAGAGGGTGGTCGCGTTCGGCTTCCCGCCGCCCCACGCAGCGCGGCGCTGGAGGAGCTCGGGGCGGGCGATGCCGATGACCAGGAGGGGCACGCGAGCCACGCGGTCGACGAGGCTGTCGACGAAGTCGAGCAGCGCGTCGTCAGCCCAGTGCAGATCCTCGAAGACGAGCACGAGCGGCCGCTCGCTCGCGAGCGCCTCGAGGTACCGGCGCCACGCGGCTGCCGCCTCCTCCGGCCCGGAGGTGCTCTCCTCTCCCACCCCCGCGAGCGGCCGAAGGTGGCGCTCGAGCCAGGTCGCCTCCGCTTCGTCGACCGCGACGGACACCGCCGCCCTGCGCAGCTTCTCCGCGGCCTCCTCTGGCCGGTCGCTCTCGAGGATGCCGGTCTGTGCCTTGACGATCTCCCCGAGCGCCCAGAACGTGACCCCGTCGCCGTACGGAAGTGAGCGTCCTTGCCGCCAAGTGACGAGGTCGCTGCTCTCGTCCACGTCGCCGAACAGCTCGAAGACGAGCCTGCTCTTGCCGATCCCGGGGACTCCGACGAGCGTGACGAGCTGCGGTGCGTGCTCTGCGCGGACGCGTGCCAGCGCCGACACGAGCAGGTCGAGCTCGCGCGTGCGCCCAACGAGCCGCGTCGTCGCGCGCCGAGTGAGATCGACGCCGAAGCGGGCGCGCGCCTGCAATGCCTCCCACGCGGCCACCGGCCGGCGCTTGCCCTTCGCCACGACGTCCTCGGCCTCCCGGTAATCGAACACGTCGGCCGTCGCCCGATGCGTCTGCACGCCGACGAGCACGCCGTTCAGCGGCGCAGCCGACTGGAGGCGCGCGGCCGTGTTGACGACGTCGCCGGCGACCATCGCCTCGCCCTCGCCAGGCCGCGCGTCCAGCGCAACGAGGGCCTCGCCCGTGTTCACGGCCACCCGCACCTGGAGCTCGTCGCCTTGATCGGTCGCCCAGTCGCGGATTGCAAGCGCCGCCCGCACCGCCCGCTCCGGATCGTCCTCGTGCGCCACGGGCGCGCCGAACACGGCCATCACGGCGTCGCCGATGAACTTCTCGACCGTGCCGCCGAATCGCTCGAGCTCGGCCCGAAGCCGCGCGTGGTACCCGGCGAGCAGCGAGTGGACGTCCTCGGGATCAAGCCGCTCCGATCGGGCCGTGAAGCCGACGAGGTCCGCGAACACGACGGTGACCACCTTGCGTTCCTCGCGAAGCGCGCCGGCCGGCTCGTCCGAGAGGGGCGCCCGGCAGAACGGACAGAACGGAAACGCCTGCGGCAGCTCCTTGCCGCAGCTCGGGCACGTCGGCATCGACCGAGTCTAGACCCGGTTCCGCTACATACCCATCGCGTGGTACCCGGCGTCGACGTAGAGCGTCGTCCCGGTGACGTTGCCGGCCTCGTCCGAGAGCAGGTACGCCCCCGCGGCGCCCACGTCGTCGGCGTCGATCGGCCGGTGCAGGGGCGCGCGCTCCTCGACGATCGACTCCATCGTCGGGAAGCCCGCGATCGAGCGCGCGGCCAGCGTCCGCACGGGCCCGGCCGAGACGGCGTTCACGCGGATGTTCTTCTGGCCGAGGTCCCAGGCGAGGTAGCGCACCGAGGAGTCGAGGGTCGCCTTCGCCACGCCCATCACGTTGTAGTGCGGCACCGCGCGCTCGCCGCCGAGGTACGTCATGGTCAGGATCGACCCGCCGCCGGCGGCCTCCATTAGCGGCTCCGCGGCGCGCGCGCACGCGACGAGCGAGTAGGCGGAGACGTCGATCGCCATCCAGAAGCGGTCGCGGGGCGTATCGGTGAAGCGGCCCTCGAGGTCCTCGGCGGCCGCGAACGCCACCGAGTGCACGAGCAGGTCGAGCTGTCCGCCGAACGCCTCCCCCACCTCGCCGAAGACGCGCGCCAGGTCCTCGTCGGAGCGGACGTCGCACTCGGTCACGAGCGGCGAGTCGACCGAGGCTGCGAGCTCGCGCACGCCCTTCTCGATCCGCTCGCCCTGGTAGGTGAAGGCGAGCGCCGCGCCGCCCTCCGCGAGCTGCCGCGCGATCGCCCACGCGATCGAGCGGCGGTTGGCGACGCCCAGCACGAGACCGCGCTTTCCTTCGAATCGAGGGGCCACGGCGCACGAGTCTACGTCGTTCGAAATCCGCGCTAGTGTTCGAACTCTTGCGCCGCCATTTCGTTCTCTCGCTCGTCGCGGCGCTGCTCGTCCTCGCCACCGCCGCCTCCGCCGCCGCCGCGCTGCGGCCGATCCGGCTCCCGCGCCGGGGGGAGATCACGCTGCCGCGCGTTCGCCACGGCGTCCTGAAGATCCCGCGCGGCCAGCAGCAGGGCCGCGTCCGGGTGCTCGTCGGACTTCGCCTGCCGCCGCTCGCGCAGCGCTACGGCCCGGGCCTATTCGCCTTCGGCCCGCGCAGGAAGCTCGACGTCTCGAGCGCGTCCTCGCGCGCCTATCTCGCCCGGCTGGCGCGCGAGCAGGCCGCCGCCGCCCGTGCCATCCGCCGCGCCGTCCCGAGCGCGCGGATCTCCTACCACTACCGCACGGTGCTCGACGGCCTCGCGGTGGCGCTGCGCTACCGCGACCTGCCGAGGCTCCTGCGCGTGCGGGCGGTGCAGAAGGTCTACCCGAGCGCGCGGTACCACCTCGACACCAACAAGAGCCCTGCCGTCATCCGCGCCGACACCTTCTGGGCCAGCACGGGCGGCCGCGGCCAGGGCGTGAAGATCGGAGTCGTCGACGACGGCGTCGACCAGACGAACCCGTTCTTCGACCCGGCCGGCTTCTCGTACCCCGCGGGCTTCCCGAAGGGCGCCCGCGCCTGGACGACGCCGAAGGTGGTCGTGGCGCGGGCCTTCCCCGGGCCTGGCTCGGGGCGGCAGGGCCGGCTCCCGCTCTACCGGCCGGACTCGTTCCACGGCACGCACGTCGCCGGGATCGCGGCGGGGGATGCCGGAACGGTGGCGCCGGCCGGCGGCGAGAGCAACTTCGGGCCTGGCCATCCCCAGACCGCCGGCCTCTCGGGGATCGCGCCGCGCGCCTGGATCGGGAACTACCGCGTCTTCAACACGCCGGTGCCGACCGGTGGGCTCGACGCCTTCACGCCCGAGATCGTGCTGGCCTTCGAGGCAGCCGTGAACGACGGCATGGACGTGATCAACTTCTCGGGCGGCGGGCCTGAGATCGACCCGTCGAGCGACGCGCTCATCGACGCGCTCGACAACGCGGCGGCCGCAGGCGTCGTGCCGGTGATCTCGGCCGGCAACGACCGGGACGACTTCGGTCTCGGGTCGGTCGGCTCGCCGAGCAACGCGCCGGCTGCGATCTCGGTCGCGGCCACGTCGAACCTGCACGTCTTCGGCAGCGAGCTGCAGGTGACCGGCGCGGGGGCGCCTGCGAGCCTCCAGCACGTCCCGTTCTCCTACAACCTCACCGTCCCGCCGGCCTGGGTCGCGGGCCAGACCCTCGTCGACGTCGGCAGGGTGGCGGGGACGAACGGCCAGCCGGTCGAGCGACATGTCTGCTCGCCGACCGGATTCGACCCGAACGACCCGAGCTTCACGTCGCTTCCGTCCGGCTCCCTGCAGGGGCTGGTCGCGCTGGTCTCTCGGGGCGGGTGCTCGTTCGCCTCCAAGGTCGAGCGGGTGCGACGCGCGGGCGCGACGGGGATCGTGCTCGTCGACAACCGGGCGGGCGACCCGAACTTCATCCCGCTCCTGCTCGACCTTCCGGGCGGGATGATCTCCGACCTGGACGGCGCCGACCTGCGCGCGTACCTCGCCTCGCACGGCGGCCGGACGACCTTCCGCGCCACGCCCGCCGGCCAGCCGAACGAGATCGGCACCGGGCGCAGCGGGGTGATCACCAGCTTCTCCTCCGGCGGGCCGACGAACTTCGACCACCGGCTGAAGCCCGACGTCGCCGCGCCGGGCGCGAGCATCCTCTCCTCGAGCGTCAAGCAGTCCGCAGGCGACAACTTCATCGTCCTCGACGGGACGAGCATGGCGGCGCCGCACGTCTCCGGAGCGGCGGCCCTGCTGATCCAGCAGCACCCGGCGTGGACTCCCGAGCAGGTGAAGTCGGCCCTGATGACGTCTGCGCAGCCCGCCTGGGCCGACAGCGCGCGCACGGACGAAGCCTCCGTCCTGCTCGAGGGCGGCGGCCTGATCGACGTCGCGGCCGCGAACTCGCCGAAGCTGTTCGCGACTCCGTCGTCGCTCTCGTTCGGCTTCCTCGACACCTCCACGGCACCGGCGCGCAGGGCGCTGCTGCTCTCGCTCTCGGACGCCGGGACCGGAGGCGGCGCCTGGTCGGTCGCCGTCCAGCCGCAGTCGGCGAGCCCGGGCGCCTCGATCGGCCCCGCGACCTCGTCGGTGACGATCGCGCCCGGAGGCACCGTTGACCTGCCGATCGTGGCGAGCGCCTCGCGCGCGGCGCCCACCGGCGACGACTACGGCTTCGTCGTCCTCACCCGCGGCTCCGACCGCGTGCGCATCCCGTACTACTTCTCCGCCGAGAACCCGCAGATCGGCCGAGCGCCCCGCGACACGATCAAGGCGTACCAGCTCGGGGACAGCGCGACGGGCACGAGCTACGTCAGCCGGTACCGCTTCCCGACCGAGCCGTTCGGGCCGCCGCCGTTCTACTCGGGCCAGCCCTTCCACGAGGACGGCGCCGAGCGCGTGTACACCTTCCGCGTCAGCGACCACGTCGCCAACGCGGGCGCCGCCGTCGTCGCCTCCGAGCCGAACACGCTGATCGAGCCGTGGTTCCTCGGCTCGCTGAACGAGGACGACGTGCAGGGCTACCCGGGGACGCCGCTCAACGTGAACGGGCTGACCTTCGAGTACCAGTTCGACAACGGCGCGGCCGCGGTCGACTTCCCGCACGAGGGCCGGTACTTCGTGGCCGTCGACTCGCGCGCCGACCCGTACACGGATCAGCCACTGCGCGGCCAGTACATCCTCCACGCGTGGCAGAACGACGTCACGCCGCCGCGCTTCAAGTTCCTCACGACGACGGTCTCGCCGGGGAGGCCGCTACTGGCCGCGATCGCGCAGGACCGCGGCGCCGGCGTCGACCCGCTCTCGCTCGTGATCGGCTACCGGCAGACGCTGCTGCTCGCGGCGCTGTACGACCCCGGGTCCGGCCTCGTCATCTGGGCGCTCGACGGCGCCCCGAAGATCGCCCTCGGCAAGACGCCGCTGCTCGCGGTCGCCTCCGACTACCAGGAGTCGAAGAACATCGACCAGGCGGGCAACATCGTCCCGAACAGCGTCTTCAAGAGCCTGCGCCTGCGCGCGGTCGCGCGGCCGACGGTGAACTGGCTCCTGCCGCAGCCGCGCGCCTGCGTGGGGCGCGTCGAGCCGCTGTTCGTGACCGCGGGCTCGACCCGCGGCGTCCGCAAGGTCACGTTCTTCGACGGCAGGCGCCGGCTCGCGACGGTCAAGCGCGGCGTCGAGGGCCTGTACGACGTCACCTGGCGTACGCGCAAGGCGAAGCGCGGCCGGCACCTGCTGCGGGCGGTGGTCACCGACCGCCAGGGCAGGACGGTGTCGGCGCGACGGCCCGTCCGCGTGTGCCGGTAGCGGTCGTCACCGGCGGCTCCAGCGGGATCGGGGCGGCGGTGGCGAGGGCGCTGCGGCGCGAGGGCTGGGACTGCGTCCTCGTGGCGCGTGGCGAGGAGCGGCTGCGGCCGCTCGCGGAGGAGCTCTCCGCGGAATGGGAGCTCTGCGACGTCGGCGACCGCGACGCCGTCGAGCGGACGGCGGCGGCGGTCGCGGAGCGTCACCCGGCGATCTCGCTGCTCGTGAACAACGCGGGCATCCCCGGCCGCGGCTCCTTCCTGCGCTCGACGCCGGAGCGGATCGAAGAGGTGGCGCGGACGAACTACCTCGGCGGGGTCTGGTGCCTGCGCGCCTTCCTCCCCGCGCTGGAGGCCGCGGCGCCGTCGGATCTCGTGAACGTCGTCTCGGTCGCGGGCACCGTCACCGCCGGGGCCGGCGGGCCGTACACCGCCTCGAAGCACGCGCAGCTCGCCTTCTCGCGCTCGGTCGCCGCAGAGCTGAAGCCGCGCGGCGTGCGCGTGCACACGATCCTCCCCGGGTTCGTGGAGACGGAGGGCTTCCCGCAGCGCACCCGCTTCGGCCCACGCCTCTCGACCCTCGTCGTCGAGCCGGAGCTCGTGGCCGAGCGCGTGCTCGCCGCCCTCGACCGCAACCGCGGCGAGGTCTTCGTCCCGCGCTGGTACCGCATCGCGCCGCTCGCGCAGGCCCTCGTGCCGGGAGCGGTCGCACGCATCGCATCCCGCGGCATTCGCCCGGCGGGAGACTAGGAGGGATCGGCGGAACGACGCTCGTCGCTGGGACGCGCTGGTCGTTCCGAGGCAAGGACGCAGGGAGCGTTCGTACCTGGAGGGTACGGGCGCGACTGAGGACGCAGCATCGGGGCGAACAGCGCGTTCCGGCGACACAGCCGTCGTTTTGTCGGGCCCTCCTTACTAGGATGACGCATGGCTGACGATCTGACCGCCGCCGATGTCGTCCCGGTCGCGGAGTTCCGCGCCGCCCTCCGGCGCTTCCTCCGCACCTCGGAGCGCAACGCGCACGCCGCGGGTCTGACGCCGCAGCGCTACCTGCTGCTGCTGATGATCAAAGGCGCCGGCGACCACAGCGAGCAGTCGACCGTCACCGAGCTCGCGAAGCAGCTCCAGCTCGCGCAGAGCACCGTGACCGAGCTCGTCAGCCGCGCGGAGGAGATCGGGCTCCTGGAGCGCGAGCGCTCCTCCGTGGACGGGCGGATCGCGCACCTGCGCCTGACCGAGGAGGGCGAGCGCCGGCTCGCCCGCTCGTTCACGAGCAACGAGCGCGAGCGCCAGGAGCTGCGCGCCGCCTTCGAGCACCTCCAGGCCGGCGCCTTCGCGGACGTCTAGCCGAGCGCCGCGCGGATCTCGCCGTCGTCGGGGAAGCGGCCTTGCTCGTGCTTCGAGAAGACGACCCTCCCCTCGGCGAGGACGTCGAACTGGCCCTTTCCTCCCGGGGTGGCGCTGGCGTCGTGCCCCTGAGCGTTCAGCTCGGCCGCGAGACTCGCGGCCCGCTCGTCGTAGCCGCTTCAGGTGGGGCAGTAGAGGATCTCGACCTGCACCGGCGCGATCCTACCTGCGGTCAAGGAGGTACCAGCCGAGCTCGGCCACGTACGGCGAGGGGGCCAGCGTCTGGGCGCGCTCGCGCTCCTCGCCCTCGCAGCCGGCGAGGTCGAGGTACGGGTCGAGCTCCCGCTCCTCGCGCTCGTAGTCCTCGCGCACGAGCACGAGGCCGTTCGACTCGAACAGGTGCCGCAGGTCGACGTCCGCGAGCGTCCGGGTGTGCGAGGGGTCGCGGGCGCGCTCGAACGCGTTCAGCTCGAAGGCGGCGAGCGGGTCGATCGGCGCGAGCTGATCGACGACGAGGATGCGCCCGCCGAGCCGGGTCACGCGGGTGAGCTCGGCGAGGACGAGCTCGGGCCGCTCGATGTGGTGCAGCGAGCGCAGGGTTCCCGCGAGATCGAAGGACCCGCGCGCGAAGGGCAGCTTCGTCGCATCGCCCTCGACGAACTCGACGTTCTCGGTATCCCCGGCGCGCTGGCGGCCCTGCTCGAGCAGCTCCGGGACGATGTCGACCCCAACCACTTCCCGCACGTGTGGTGCGAGGGCGAACGCGAGCGCCCCGGCGCCGCAGGCCGCGTCGAGCGCGCGCTCGTCGCCGCGCAGCTCGGCGAAGCGGACGACTTTCGCCTCCAGCTCCGCGGCGCGCGCGTCCTGAAGAGCGGCGACCCGCTCAGCCTTCTTGACGAACCGCTCACGCGCGGCGTCTTGCATAGTCCAGCGCCTCCTCCTTGGTGGCGATCGTACCCGCGGCCCGCTCCTCGTCGATCTCCGCGAGCAGGCGCCCGATCTCCGGGCCGGGCGGCAGGCCGAGCTCGTCGCCCCGCAGCAGGGGCTCCGCGGGATCGTTTCGCCGCGCCTGCTCGACCGCGGGGCCAAGCCCGGGCGCGCCCACGAACGCGAGCGCCTCGAGCGCCCAGGGCTCGGTCGCCCGCCGGAAGCGGTGGATCGAGCGGGCGTCCTCGGCCGGCCGCTCGGCGCGCAGCAGGGCCGCTGCCTGCCGGCGCAGCTCGTTCGGGACCGGGAAGCTCCGCAGCCGCTCGCCGAAGACCGCGACGAGGCGGTACTCGGGTGAGTCCCAGCGCTCGAGCCGCTCGTCGAGGCGCCCACCCAGCGGCTCGAGCAGACCCAGCTCGTCCAGCCGGTGGAAGCCGCGCGGGGTCAGGCGCACGAGCTCGGCGACCACTCGCTCACCGGCCGGTCGCGTCACGAGCCCGGCGTCCCGGCGGACGAGCTCCTCCGTCTCCGCGTCGATACGAAACCCGAGCTCTTCCTCGAGCCGCACCGCACGCAGCAGCCGCAGCGGGTCGGCGCGGAAGACGCCCTCACCGACGGCGCGGATGCGGCCGGCGGCGAGGTCGCTACGGCCGTCGTAGGGGTCGACCGTCTCGTCGGCGCCCACGCGCCGGGCGATCGCGTTGATGCTGAAGTCGCGCGTGGCGAGGTCGTCCTCGATCGAGCCCGGGAGCGGCGTGAAGTCGAACGTGCGGCCGTCGCCCAGCGCCACGCGCCACGCCCCGTGCTGCTCGGAGAGTGGGAAGGGCGCGCCCTCGACCCGCCTCGCGAGCCGGCGCGCGGCGCGCTCGGGGTCGCTGACCGCAACGTCGAGGTCGACCAGCGGGCGGCCGAGCGCCTCGTCCCGGACGGCGCCGCCGACGATCCACGCGTCTTCGTCCGCGAACAGCTCCTCCACGACCTCACGCATCGACGACCACCCGCCGGGCCCGCCGCGGATCCGTGTTCACGCGCGAGGTCAGCTCGTAGTTGATCGTGCCCGCCACACGCGCGTGCGCCTCGGCGAGTACGCCCTGGCCGAGGATCGTCACGGGCGCGCCGACCGGCTCCTCGCTGTCGAGCTCGATGGCGAACGCGTCCATCGAGACGACGCCGACCACGCGGCGCGGCTCGCCGGCGACGCGCACCTCGGTACCCGTGAAGTCACGGCGGAAGCCGTCCGCGTAGCCGACGGGGACGATCCCGATCCACGTCGGGCCCCCGGCCACGAAGCGCCGTCCGTAGCCGGTGCTCTCGCCGGCCTCGAGCCGCTTCACCTGCGCGAGGTGGCTGCGCCACGAGAGCACCGGCTCGAGCCCGTCCGCGGCCGGGTCGTCGCCGAACGGCGAGAGGCCGTAGAGCGCGACTCCGCAGCGGGCCGCGTCGAAGCGCGCCGAGGGCAGCCGCAGCGCCGCGGCGCTGTTCGCGACGTGCCGCATGAGGTCGGCGTACGGCTCGGTCGCCGCCCGGAACCGCTGCACCTGCTCCTCGGCGAACGCGGGGTCGGAGTCGGCGGTGGCGAGATGCGACATCAGGCCGACGACGTCGCCGACCGGCGGCCGCGGCAGCTCGGAGAGCCCCCAGCGGCCCATGCCGGTGTCGAGCTTCAGGTGCACGCGCACGCCCTCGGGGAGCTCGTCGCCCCAGATCGCGAGCTCGAGCCGCCCCTCGCGCGCCTCCGCGATCTCCCGGCTCGACGCCGTCGGCCCCATCACGAGGATCCGCGCGAGCGAGAACTCGCGCCGAAGCTCGAGGCCCTCGGCGACGGTTGCGACGCAGAGCGCACCGGCCCCCTCGTCGAGCACGGCGCCTGCGACGTCGACCGCGCCGTGGCCGTACGCGTCCGCCTTCACGACCGCCCACAGCTGCGCGCCGTCGAGCGCCCGCAGCAGCGTCCGCGCGTTGCGCCGCAGGGCGCCGAGGTCGACGGTCAGCTCAGACCGGTGCACCGAGCACCAGCGGCAGCGCGGCCGCCACGTCGCTCGCCACTCCGCCCGCCTGCGGGATCCTCCGCGACGCGAGCCCCTGCGCCGCCGCCGCCGCAGCCGCCGCGAGCCGAGCCTCGACGCCCTTCGCCAGGAACGCGGCGACGATCCCGGTGAGGACGTCGCCGCTGCCGGCCGTGGCCAGCGCGGGCGTTCCCAGCGAGACGACCAGCACGCCCTCGCCCGGAGCGGCGACGAGCGTGTCGGCTCCCTTGAGCAGGCAGACGCAGCCGAAGTTCTCCGCGCCGCGGCGGACGGCCTCCACCCGGTGCGCCGCGACCCAGCTCGACTGGACGCCGAGCAGGCGCGCGAGCTCGCCCTCGTGCGGGGTGAGCACCGTCGGCGCGGAGCGATCCGGCGGCTCGAGGTCGTAGAGGCCGTCGGCGTCGACCACGGTCGGCCGGTCGAGCTCTGCCAGCAGCCGCCGGACGACCTCGCGCGGCCCGGCGCCGCGCCCGAGGCCCGGCCCGACCGCCAGCGCGCCCGCCTTCGAGGCGAACTCCGCGATCGGCTCGACCGCGCGCGGCGAGATCGCTCCGTCCTCCTCGGGGCACGGCAGCTTCACGGCCTCGAGCAGGCGCCCCTCGAAGACCGGCAGCGTCGAGTCCGGCACGGCGACCGCGACGTAGCCCGCATCGGCCCGGAACGCGGCCTCGGCGGCGAGGCTCGGCGCTCCGGTCAGCCCGCGCGAGCCGCCGACGACGAGCACGGTGCCCGCCGTGTACTTGTTCTGCTCGGCGCTGCGCCGCGGGACGAGGCCGAGGATCGCCGGCGCGACGAGGCGGTGCTCCGTCTCGACGTCGCCGAGGCCGATGTCCGCGACGACGACCTCCCCGGCGTGAAAGCGGCCCGGGGCGACCTCGAGCCCCACCTTCGGCGCGTGCATCGTCACCGTGAGCGCCGCGTTCACGCAGGCGCCCGAGACCTCGCCGGTCGACGCGTCGACGCCGGACGGCAGATCGACGGAGACGATCGGCTTGCCCGAGGCGTTCATGGCCTCGATCAGGCCGGCGGCCTCGTCGCGCGGCTCGCCGTGGAAGCCGGTGCCGAAGAGCGCGTCGAGCACGACGTCCGCCTCGGCGAGCGAGGCCTCCTCGGTCGTGCGCGCGGCCTTCCCGGCCGCTTCGATGACGGCCAGCGCGATCCGCCCGTCGCCGCCGTTCGCGCCGCCGCCGCAGACGCCGACGAACCGCTTCGCGTCCGGGAAGCGCAGCATCGCCTCCTCCGCCACCGCGCGGCCGGCCCGCTCCATCAGCTCGCCGACGTCGTGGCCGGCCTCGGCCCGCTTCATCTCCTCCGCGGTGTAGAGCGCGTCAAGCATCCGCGATCAGGCAGACCGCCTGCGCCAGCTCGCGCGAGTGCGTCATCGAGAGCTCGATCCGCCCCGCACCCACGCGCTCGGCCCACGCCTTCGTGCGGCCGCTGAGGGAGACCCCCGGCTTGGGCCGGCCCGCGATCTCGATCTCGCGCCAGGTGAAGAGGACACCGGAGCCGAGGGCCTTGCCGACGGCCTCCTTCCCGGCGAAGCGCGCCGCGTAGTGCTGCGGAGGGTTCGGCTTCGAGTCGCAGTACTCGCGCTCGGCCGCCGTGAAGCAGCGCTCGCGAAAGCCCGGCCGCTCGAGGGCGCGCGCAATGCGCGGGATCTCGATCAGGTCGACGCCCACTCGCATGGGCCGAAGCCTACGTCGCGTTCTCGATCCAGTTCGGGAGCGCGGCGATCGAGGTGATGATCCCGTCGGGGCGCACCCGCGAGTCCTCGACCGTGTCGGGCCGGAACTTGCCGGTGCGCACCAGCACGGTGCGCAGCCCGCAGGCGTGGGCGCCGCCGATGTCGGCCTCGATGTCGTCCCCGACCATCCAGGTGAGCTCGGGGTCGGAGTCCAGCGCGTCGAGAGCGGCCTGGAAGTAGGCGGCGCTGGGCTTCCCGAGCACCGTCGCCTCCGTGTTCGCCGCGTACTCGAGCCCGGCCACGAAGGCGCCCGAGTCCAGCAGCGGGCCCCGGGCGGTCTGCCACCAGCGGTTCTTGTGCAGGCAGTAGAGCTCCGCCCCGGCCTGCAGCTCCGCGAAGGCTCGCGCGAGGTTCATGTAGCTGAAGACCTGGTTCGTCTCGTAGGTCTCGTCGGCGCCGCCGATCAGCACGGCGTCCGCGCCCTCGCCGACGAGGTCGATCCCCTCGAGATCCTCGACGATGTCGGGCATCGTCAGCGCGAGCACCCGCTTCTCCCGCAGCGCGTGCGCGGCCGCGCTCGGCGTCGTCTGCAGCTCCGCGTCCTCGAGCTGCACACCGAAGCCGCGGATCTGCTCCGCAAGGCGCCGCCGCGAGTGTGTGGTGTTGTTGGTAACGAACCGGAGGCGGTGCCCGTTCTCGCGCAGCTGCTCGACTGCTTCCGCAGCGCCCGCGATCGGCGCGCCGGAGACGTGGAGCACGCCGTCGACGTCGAGGAGGATGCCTGCCATGGCCGCGCCGGAGTCTACGGTCGCCCGGCGACGTAGACGTGGAGGTCGTCCCCGGCGACCGTGACGGCCCGGCCCGGATCCACGCCGACGAGGGTCCTGACGAGCGCTGCGCGGCTCGCTCCGGCCTCGCCCCCAAGGACGTCCCGGCACGAGGGCACGCCGCCGAGGCCCAGCTTGTGGCCGTGTACGGGCGGTTCCGCCGGCCGCCGGCCCGTGTAGCGCACGCCGTGCCAGACCACTGCCAGCTCGCAGCGAAGCGGCCTCGCGTGCGGACGCGGCGAGAGCTTCGCGGTGGAGTCGCAGCCGGCGCAGACCGCCACGAGGCACGCGGCGGTCAGAATCCGGCTCATGGCCGACGAGTCTATTCCGGTGAACCGCTCGCTCTCGATCCCGCGCTCGGAGGTCGAGCTTCGCTTCTCGCGCTCCAGCGGACCGGGCGGACAGCATGCGCAGAAGACGGACACGCGGGTCGAGGCCGTGTTCGACGTCGAGGCCTCGTCGGCGCTCTCCGACGCGCAGAAACGGCGCGTCCTCGCGCGGGTCGGCCCCGTCGTGCGCGCGGTGGCGCAGGACGAGCGTAGCCAGTGGCGCAACCGCGAGCTCGCGCTGGAGCGGCTGGCGGAAGCGCTCCGGGAGGCGCTGCGCGTCCGGCGGCCGCGCAGGGCGACGAGGCCGACGAAGGCAGCGGTCGAGAAACGGCTCGAGGGGAAGCGCCGCCGGGGTGAGACGAAGCGCCTGCGCCGGCCGCCGGCGGACTGAATTCGTACGGACGCCTAACGCCGCCCTTACGACTCCATAACGGCGACCTCACAGGCGGGCCCGACGATCCGCTTGTCCTTCCACGCCTCAACGACCAAGGAGTCGTCATGAGAAGGCAGCTGCTCTTCGCCTCGCTCCTCGCGC
>DASSQK010000073.1:0-4259 GCA_035702555.1 Gaiellaceae bacterium
CGCTCGCCGCTGAACAGCCGCTGCTCGCGGTTCCACGGGAAGAAGATCGTCACCTGCCAGGCGAGCCGCTCGCCCGTGGGCGGGACTCCGAGCCACGCGTTTTCGAAGGTGCCGGTGACGTCCGCCTCCTCGCACACGCCCTGCGGCCCGATGACGATGTTCGTCAGCGCGAAGTCGATGTCCGGAAAGCCGCCGAGCAGTCCCGCGTAGAAGCGCGCGGCGCCCTCGTGACCCTCCCAGCGGTGGCCGGTCTGGACGAGCTCGTAGACGCAGTCCTCCGTGAGCGTCGAGAGCAGGCCGGGCAGGTCGCGCTTGTCCTCGGCGATCGAGTGCCGTTTCCAGAGCTCGCGGATCGCGTCGTGCTCCTCGGGTTCCGGGTCGCGCCCGATGAGCTCGCGGACGTCCTCGCGCGGGTCGGCCATGACAGGGCAACCCTACAATCGGCCCGTGGACCTCGACCTCGTCTTCTTCGGCACGTCGGGCTCGGTCCCGACGGCCACGCGCGCGCCCTCGGCCCTGCTTCTGCGCCGCGGCGGCGAGCGGCTGCTGTTCGACTGCGGCGAGGGAACGCAGCGCCAGCTGCTGCGGTCGTCGGTCGGGCTGGTCGAGCTGCGCGAGGTGTTCGTCTCGCACTTCCACGCCGACCACTACCTCGGCCTGCCGGGGATGCTGAAGACGTTCGCGCTGCGGGGCCGCGAGCTGCCGCTCACCGTGTACGGGCCGCCCGGGCTGCGCGACCTGTTCACGTCGCTGCGGCGCATCTTCGGGAAGCTGACGTACGGCCTCGATCTCGTCGAGCTCGCGCCCGGCGAGCGGCTCGAGCGCGCGGAGTACGACCTGGTCACGTTTCCGGTCGCCCACCGCGTCCAGGCGCTCGGCTTCGCGCTCGTGGAGCACGCGAGGCCGGGGCGGTTCGACGTGGACGCAGCCGACGCGCTCGGCGTGCCCCCGGGGCCGGAGCGCGGGCTGCTCCAGGCCGGCGAGCCGGTGACGCTCGACGACGACCGGGTGATCACTCCGGACGAGGTGCTCGGGCCGGCGCGGCCCGGCCGCAAGGTCGTGCTCAGCGGCGACACCGCGCCGGCCGGAACCGTGCTCGAGGCGGCGCGAGGGGCGGAGGTGCTCGTCCACGAGGCGACGTTCCTCGACGAGGAGCGCGACCGCGCGGGGGAGACCGGCCACTCGACCGCGCTCGAGGCCGCCGAGCTGGCACGGGAGGCCGAGGTCGGCCTGCTCGCGCTGACGCACCTCTCGAACCGCTACTTCGGCCCCGAGGCGGCGCGCGAGGCGCGTACGATCTTCCCCGACACCGTGGTGCCCAAGGACTTCGACGTGATCGACGTGCCCTTCCCGGAGCGGGGAGCCCCCGCGCTGATCAAGGGCGGTGTCGCCCACAAGCGGGACGTTCCCGCGCCGCAGCCGGAGGTGGTCACATGAGCGGCCTCGTTCAGGTCGCGCTCGCCGAGAGCGTCGCCGAGGCGGAGGAGATCCAGGACATCCTGCGCTCGGCCGGGATCGAGTCCGAGCTCGAGACTGCCGTCGAGCACCATCCGCGGGCCGTGGAGGACGCGCCGCAGAAGGTGCTCGTCCCCGAGTCGCAGATCGACGCCGCCCGCGACGCGATCGAGTCGCTGACCGAGCCTGACGCGCTCGCCTGACTTCTCGCGGCGGGCCGCCGTCTACGACCGGCTGCGGCCGTACGACGCCAACTGGCGCGAGGTCGCCGAGACGCTGATCCGCGAGGCCGACCTCGCCGGCCGCCGCGTGCTCGACATCGGCTGCGGCACGGGCCGCCTTCTCGCCCAGCTGGCCGGGGTGGCGAAGGTCTGGGGCGTGGACGCGTCGCCCGAGATGCTCGAGGTCGCCAAGACGCGCACACCGGACGCCGGCCTGAAGCTCGGGACCGCCGAGGAGCTGCCGTTCAGGGACGGCTGGTTCGAGCGGGCGGCGATGTGGCTCGTGGCGCACCTCGTCGACCGGCCGCGCGCGTTCGCCGAGGCGCGCCGGGTCCTGACCGGCGACGGCCGCTTCGCCGTGGCGACCTTCGACCCGTCGTACTTCGACGCGTTCTGGCTGAACGAGCTCTTCCCGACGATGGAGGCGGCCGATCGCGAGCGGTTCCCGACGGCCCCCGAGCTGGAGGCCGAGCTGCGCGGGGCCGGTTTCGAGGTGCGCCTGCTGCGGCTCTCGCAGCGCGGCACGCTCGACCGGGCCGACGCGCTCGAGCGCATCCGCGGCAAGCACATCTCGACCTTCGACCTGATCACGGACGAGGAGTACGAGACGGGCCTCGCGCGGGCCGAGCGGGAGCTCCCGGACCGCGTCGACTACCGCGTCGAATGGCTGATCGCGATCGCGTCTGCCGGGGAGTAGGGTGCCGTCGATGGAGGAGCCGCTCGGGGCCACGCCGGTCGAACGCGAGGAGATCGGCGTGCTGTTCATCCGCACCGCGGACGACCCACGGGAGTTCGGTCCTGCGTTCCAGCGCCTGGAGGAGCTCGTCGGGACGCGCGGCCGGAAGTTCTACGGCGCCTTCTACCCGCGCGAGCAGGAGTACCGCGCCTGCGTCGTGACGAAGGCCGGCGACGACGCGACGGCGCTCGGGCTCGAGGAAGGCGCCCTCCCCGGCGGCCGGTACCTGCGCGCCCGGCTGCGAGGCGAGCCGCCCGCGCTCTACGAGCGGATCGCGCCGACCTTCGACGCGCTCGTGAGGCGAGCGGCGGCCGACGAGACGCGTCCGAGCCTCGAGTTCTACCGGCGCCACGACGAGATCGAATTGCTCCTCCCCGTGGGCGACGGGTAACGTCCGGCCGACCCACTAGGGTCACGCACCGACAACACCACCCCTTTAACCCGGTCCCGTGAGGCCGAGAAGGAGTCGAAGGTGAGCCACGCCCTGAGCGGCAGATAGCCGCCGAAACCTCTGCAGCGCGCACGATCCTCGACGCCGACGCGATCGCGAAGGCGCTGACGCGGATCGCGCACGAGATCGTCGAGGGCAACGCCGACCTCTCGCGCGTCGCGCTCGTCGGCATCCACACCCGCGGCGTGCCGCTGGCGCAGCGCCTGCGCCGCCGCATCGAGGAGCTGAGCGGGGCGGAGGTGGCGTTCGGCCAGCTCGACATCACCTTCCACCGCGACGACGTCCACGTGCGCGGCGGCGAGGCGCCGAGGCACCCGCAGCCGCTCGTGCGCTCGACGACGCTCGACTTCCCGCTCGAGGGCATGACCTGCGTCCTCGTCGACGACGTGCTCTACACCGGCCGCACGATCCGCGCCGCGATCGACGCGCTCTTCGGCTACGGCCGGCCCGAGCGCGTCCAGCTGGCCGTCCTCGCCGACCGCGGCCACCGCGAGCTTCCCATCCGCCCCGACTACGTCGGCAAGAACCTGCCCACCGCCCGCGACGAGCGCATCCAGGTCGAGCTCGTCGAGGTGGACGAGATCGACCGCGTCCTGCTGATCACCAAGGAGACCGATGGCTGACATCCACGTCATGCGGGAGGGCTTCCTCCCGCCCAGACAGCCGCCGCGGCGGCATCTGATCTCGATCGGCGACCTCGAGCGCGAGGACGTCGAGCGCCTGCTCGCCACCGCGTCCAGCTTCTCGCGGAGCCTCGAGCGCGAGGTGAAGAAGCTGCCGACGCTGCGCGGCCGCACGGTCGTGAACGTCTTCTACGAGTCCTCGACGCGCACCTCGTCGAGCTTCGAGCTGGCGGCGAAGCGCCTCAGCGCCGACACGATGTCGATCAAGGCCGCGGGCTCGTCGGTCGACAAGGGCGAGTCGCTGAAGGACACCGCGCTCACGCTCGGCGCCTACGACCCCGACGTGATCGTGATCCGGCACCCGCAGATCGGCGCGCCGCAGCTCGTCGCCCGCTACACCGACGCCCACGTCGTCAACGCCGGCGACGGCAAGCACCAGCACCCGACGCAGGCGCTGCTCGACCTCTACACGATCCAGGCCGAGCTCGGCCGCATCGAGGGCGTCCACGTGGCGATCGTCGGCGACGTCCTGCACTCGCGCGTCGCGCGCTCGAACGTCCAGGCCCTCGCGCTGATGGGCGCCAAGGTGACGCTCGTCGGGCCGCCGCCGCTGATCCCGCGCGGGATCGAGACCCTGGGCTGCGAGGTCTCGCACGACATCGACGCGATCGCCGCGGCCGACGTGGTCTACGTCCTGCGCATGCAGCGCGAGCGCATGCAGGAGGGCGCCAACTACGTGCCGTCGCTGCGCGAGTACACCGCGCGCTGGGGCG
>DASSQK010000074.1:0-9678 GCA_035702555.1 Gaiellaceae bacterium
ACCGCCGCGACCTCGAGCTCGTAGTCGAGAGCGTCGGAGCCCTCGGGGTACGGAACCTCGTCGCCGGGCCCGAAGATCGCGGCCGGGTTCGAGAAGTAGAAGACCGGGATCTCGTACCACTCGCGCGGCACCTCGCCGCGACCGGTCACGGCGCGCGCATTCAGGACGTGCTGCTCGAACGCGTAGAAGTCGCGCACCGACGGCGGCCGCTGGATCGGCGCGAGCAGCCGCACCTCGTCCAGCGGATACTCGGCGTGCTCGCGCGCCTGACCCCCGCCGGTGAAGAAGGACTCGAGCGTCTGCGCCGCGAGCTGGATCACGCGGTCGCCCTCGATCCGCCCGGGCCAGCCCCGGATCTCGTGCTCGACAGGGGTGAACATGCAGAGCCGCACGCCGCGAGGAGGCTATCGGGGAGCCCTACGGCTCCGTGTGCACGATCACGTCGGCGATCTCGGGGCGCTCGCTGCGGATGCGCTCCTCGATCTCGCTCGCGCGCGCGTGCGCGTCTGCCAGAGAGGTGGCCGGGTCGAGGCAGAGCGTGAGGTAGGCGAGCAGCCCGTCGTCGGTGTGCAGGAAGCGCAGCTCGCGCGGCGGCCCGCCGGTCTCCTCGTGGACGATCCGCTCGACCAGGGCCCGGTCCGCCTCGTCGGCGTCGACGCTGCGGCCCTCGCCCGCCTCCGCGAGCGGCTCGAGGTGCGTCTGCACCGCGTCCACCTCGGGCACGGACTCGACGATCGCCCGCTCGACCTCGGTCGCGGTCTCGTGCGCCTCCTCGAGCGGCAGGTCGCCGGGGAGCTTGAGGTGCAGCGAGACCTCCGTCGTCCCTCCGACGCGCAGAACGCTCAGGTTGTGGATCTCGCGCACGCGCGGCACGCGCTGGGCGGCGGCGAGCGCCCGCTCGCGCAGCGCCGCGTGGTCCTGCTGCGGCTCGACGTGGACGACGACGTCGCTGTCGGGGAGCGCGCGCTGCACCGCCGCCTCGACCGCGTCGGCCGCCGCGTGTCCTTGCCCGACCGCGGCCCCCGGCGGGACCCCGATCACGACGTCCGCGAACTGCCTGCCGGCCGCCGAGCGCATCCGCAGGCGCCGCAGCTCGATTCCGGGAAGCGCGCCGATCGCCGCCAGCGCCGCCTCCTGCGCGTCGGGCGAGACACGATCCATGAGCACGTCCACGTTCAGCCGCATCAGCCGCGCCGCCGCCACCAGCACGAGCGCGGCGACGAACAGCGCCGCGGCGGAGTCCGCCCAGTGATAGCCAGCCCGCGCGGCCAGGAGCCCGAGCAGCACCGCGCCCGAGCCGGCGAGGTCACTCGCGAAGTGGAGCGCGTTCGCCTGCAGCGCGGCGCTGTGCTGCTGCCGGCCCACGCGGTACGACGTGGTCGCGCGCGCGAAGTCGATGACCATCACGACCACCATCACCGCGATCGCGTACCAGCGCGGGTCGACCTGTCCCTCCGCCAGGCCGAAGAGCCGCCAGAGCGCCCGCCACGCGATCAGCAGGCTCGCCGCGACGAGGATCGCCGCCTCCGCGAGCGCCGCCAGGTGCTCCGCCTTCCCGTGCCCGTAGGCGTGGCCGGTGTCCGCCGGCCGCACCGCGACGCCGACGGCGTAGAAGGTCAGCAGCGCCGCGACGAGGTCGGTGCCCGAGTGCGTCGCCTCGGAGAGCAGGCCGAGGCTGTGGGTCGCGATCCCGGCGACGAGCTTGACCGCGATCAGCAGGCACGCGGCCGCGATCGACATCAGGGCGGTTCGGCGCTGCGGGGTCACGCCGAAAGAATCTCAGGAACGACGAAGGGCCCGCCGCCGCGCGGGCCCTCCGAACCGAACGTGCGAGCAGGAGCTACGCGTTCGCGATGTCGCCGTGGAAGCGCTCCTTGAGGAACGTGCCGGAGCCCTTGCCGACGTCGTACCAGTGGTGGAACTTCAACCCCTGGTGCCGTGCGTGGTACTGGAAGCCGAACTGGCAGGCCTTCGAGTTGTCGAAGCACGAGAACGTCGCGCTCGGACCGAAGAACGCCGCGATCCACACGTCGGTGAACCCGCAGTCGGGCGTCGTGCAGGTGGCGTTCGGGTCGAACGTTCCACCGGTGACGCGGCCGCGCAGGTAGCCCTTGAACTTCCCCTGGACTCCCGCGTTGACCGTCGCGCCGTGCTTGCCCTTCGGGTTGCAAGCGCCCGGGCTCTGGCCGGCGTTCGTGAGGAACGTGCCACGGTCGTACCGGGTCAAGGTGTAGGAGCCGTCGTTGTTGCGCCTCACCTTGAAGGTCCGCTTCTCCGTGTCCACCGCCCACGCGTTGCTGCACGAGCCATGGTCGTCGCCGACCACGTCGTACGGGCCGAACTTGCCGTGATGGCCGTGACCTTTGCCCTTCCCCTTCCCCTGGCCCGCGCCTGCCGCGGCAGTCGCTGCCAGAGCGAGAGCGGCGAGGAACAGGGCCGGAAGAATCCAGCGCTTCTTCATCTGTGCGATGCCTCCTGAGTCGATCGTTTGCTACCCAGAAGATGCCGCTCGGCCGACAGCCTTGCGCCGTGCGCTCACCCCTTCGAGGGGCCAGACGAGCACGTCCTGGCGCTCCGCGAGCTGGAGCAGGGGCTCGCCCTGCGGCTCGAGGCCGTCGGGCGGCATCGTGTTCAGCTCGATCGTCGCCTCGGCCGGGCGCACGCGCCACGGCGGGTGATGGATCTCGGCGCGGTGGAGACCGGCGGCGTCTGCCGCGTAGAGGCAGTAGCGCTCGGTGAGGAAGTGCTCGAGGCTCCCCGGCCGGAGAACGACGGGCGCGCCCGCGGGTTCGTAGGAGGCGGTGAAGACGAACGGCCGCGGCGCGTCGCGGCGCGTGGAGGTGTAGTCGAGTCGCTCGCCGGTGCGCGCCACCTCCATCCGCGCATGGAAGTACGGCAGGCGGTAGTAGCGCCGCGCGCCCTCGACGGCGCCGCGGCTCGAGGTGTCGAGGCTGAAGAACCAGATGCCCGGCTTGCCTTCGGCGGTGACGTAGGTGCGGACGTTGATCTCGGGGAAGCTCGAGACCATCGGGAGCGGCAGCGTTCCGCGCAGGCGAAACGCGCTCAGCACGAAGGGCGTGACGCTCAGCCAGGCGCTGCCGTCGTGCTCGTCCACGCTCAGCCCGCTCGGCACGAGCCTGCGAACCGCCTCGGCGTCGACACGCCAGTGCGCGAAGAGCAGGTCGTCCCAGCACTGGCCCAGCAGCCACCGGCCGGGCGGCAGCGGCCAGGGCCGGTGAGCGGTGTCGGCTACGGTCTTCGCCTGGCGAGCGGGCGCCCGGAGCAGCTCGATCGTCATCGGCTGCCGCGTACCCTCGCGCCGCGGCGTGAACCGCAGGCGCGGGTTAGAGGTTGCCGCGAAGCGCCTGCTCGCGCTCGATCGACTCGAAGAGCGCCTTGAAGTTGCCCTCGCCGAAGGTGGTCGCGCCGTGGCGCTCGATCACCTCGAAGAAGACCGTGGGCCGGTCCTGGGCGGTCTTCGTGAAGATCTGCAGCAGGTAGCCGTCCTCATCGCGGTCGGCCAGGATCTTCAGCCGCTGCAGGTCGGAGTAGTCCTCGCTGATCTCGCCGACGCGGCCCTGGACGTCCTCGTAGTACGTGTCCGGGGTGTCGAGGAAGAGGACGCCGCGCTCCTTCATCGCCCCGACCGTGCCGACGATGTCGTCGCTCTGGAGCGCGATGTGCTGCACGCCCGGCCCGTGGTTGAAGTCGAGGTATTCCTCGATCTGGCTCTTGCGCTTCCCCTCGGCCGGCTCGTTGATCGGGAACTTGATCTTGCCGCTGCCGTCCGCCATCACCTTCGACATCAGCGCCGAGTACTCGGTCTGGATCTGGTCGTCGCCGAAGTGGACGATGTTCGTCATCCCGAAGACCTGCTCGTAGAAGCCGACCCAGTGGTTCATGCGGCCGAGCTCGACGTTGCCGACGACGTGGTCGAGCGCCTTCAGGCCGACGCCGGCGCTCGTCGAGCCGTTCCCGGTCGTCGTCACGTAGCCGGGGAGAAACGGCCCCGCGTACTCGCGGCGGTTGACGAACGTGTGCACGACCTCGCCGTAGGTGCCGATCGCCGCGAGCTCGACGCGGCCGAAGTCGTCCTCGACCCAGTGCGGCTCGCGAACGCCGCGCGCGCCGCGCTGGACGGCCTGCCGGTAGGCCTCCGCCGCGCTCGGAACCTGGAGCGCGATGTCTTTGGCGCCGTCGCCGTGGCGGCAGGCGAACTGCGTCACCTCGCTGTCGTTGCGCAGCCCGCTCGAGAGGACGAGCCGGATCTCGCCCTGCTCGAGCACGTACGACGCCCGGTCGCGGACGCCGGTCTCCGGCCCCGCGTACGCCGTGCGCGTGAAGCCGAACGCGTGCTCGTAGAAGTAGGCCGCCTGCTTCGCGTTGCCGACCCACAGCTCGACGTGGTCCCACCCGTCCAGCGGCATGAAGTCGGTCGCGCTCACGCTTCGGATCTTACTCGGGCCTGTTCACAACGCCCGCCGGCTGCGGGGAGGCCTCGTCGCCGACGACGGGCGGCGTCTCGTCCAGCTCGCGGCGCAGCGGCGCCTCGCGCACCCAGAGCAGCGAGACGAGGAACACGAGCGCGCAGAGGATGACCGCGAGCAGGAACGCGGGCTGCAGCGCCTGGGCCAGCTGCTCGCGGCCGGCCGGCGACAGGCGGTGGAGCGTCCCGCCCTCGAGGGCGGCGCCCGCGGGAAGGTGCTGGTTCACGATCACGCCCATCAGCGCGACGCCCAGCGTCGCGCCGATCGAGCGGGAGAACTGGCTCAGCGCGGTCGCGGTGCCCATCTGGCGGCGCGGCACCGAGTTCTGGATCGAGAGGACGAAGATCTGCATCATCATCCCGAGCCCGATGCCGGCGATCACCATGTTCCGCGCCGCCTCGGCGTTCGTGGTGTCGACGGTCATCCGCCAGAGCAGCAGCTCGCCGAGGCCGAGCACGACCGGCCCGATCAACGTGTTCGGGCGGTAGCGCCCCGTGCGCGAGACGATCTGGCCGGAGACGAAGCTCGTCGTGACCGCGCCCAGCATCAGGGGCGTCAGCACGACGCCGGACGAGGTCGCCGACGTTCCGATCACGCCCTGGACGAACAGCGGAACGAAGCTGATCGTCCCGAACATCGCGGCGCCGACGAGCCCCATGCAGGCGACGCTCGAGGCGACCGTCTGGTTACGCAGCAGCTCGAACGGCAGGATCGGCTCGGGCACGCGTCGCTCGATCAGGGCGAACACCGACAGCGCCGCCACCGCGGCCGCCAGCGAGCCGACCACCTCTGGCGAGCCCCACGGGTACTGGCGTCCACCCCACACGAGCCCGAGCAGGAGCGCGGAGGTCCCGAGCGCCAGCACGCCCGCGCCGAGCCAGTCGATCGAATGATCCTGCCGCGACGCCCGCCTCGGCATCGTCACGAGGATCACGGCGAGCGCGACGACGCCGACCGGCAGGTTGACGAAGAAGATCCACCGCCAAGAGGTGTTGTCGACGATGAACCCGCCGACGAGCGGCCCGATGATCGAGGCCGCCGCGAAGACGGAGCCGATCAGGCCCTGGTAGCGGCCGCGGTCGCGCGGCGGGACGATCATCCCGACCATCGCGAGCGTCAGCGGGAAGAGGCCGCCCGCGCCGACGCCCTGGATCGCCCGGAAGACGACCAGCTCGACCATGTTCTGCGCGAGGCCGCAGAGCGCCGAGCCGGCGAGGAAGATCGTGATCGCGACGATGAAGAGCGGCTTGCGCCCGTGCGCGTCGCCGAGCTTCCCGTACAGCGGCACGGTCACCGTGGAGCCGAGCATGTACGCGGTGAAGACCCACGAGTACTGGCCGATCCCGCCGAGCTCCGAGACGACGCGCGGGAGCGCCGTCGCGACGATCGTCTGGTCGAGCGCCGCCAGCAGCAGCGCGACCATCAGGCCGGAGTAGATCGCGAGGACGCGGCCGATCGAGTAGCGGTAGCCGGGAGGCGTGCGGCCGAGCCGCTCGCGCAGGCTGCTCACTCGACCGCCCCCGCCCCGGCGATCTGCGCGGCGAGGCGCCGCGGCGGACGCGAGACGAGGATCCCGCCCGCGATCGCGATCCCGCCGACGACCTGCACGGCGGTGAGCGGCTCCGACAGGATCAGCAGCGAGAAGACCGCGGCGAGGAACGGCTGCAGGTTCGCGAAGACCGACGCGCGGGCCGGGCCGACCCGGCTGATCCCGCCGAACCAGAGCAGGTTCGCGACGACGAGCGGCCCGACGACCGCGAACGCGCAGAGCAGCCAGACCGTCGCGCCGAGATCCCAGTTCTGCGTCGCCAGCTGGTGCGAGCCGACCACGAACAGCGGCAGCGCGCCCATCGTGAAGGCGACCGCGCTGACTCGCAGGGTCGAGTACCGCTGCAGGAGCGGCGAGACGGTGACCGTGTACCAGGCCCAGGTCGCCGAGGCCGCGAAGCCGAGCAGGTCGCCCCACAGCTGGCCCGACACGCCTCCCCCGCCCCCGACCGCGACGAGGGCCGCGCCGCCGAACGCCAGCGCGGCCGCGATCCAGAAGCGCGAGTTGAGCCGCTCGATCCCGAGCGCGAACGCGAACAGCCCGGTCAGCACCGGCAGCGTCCCGAACAGCAGCGCGACCGTCGTCGCCGTCGTCAGCTTGATCGCATACACGAACGAGAGCTGGTTCAGGAAGATCCCGATCAGCGCCGCGGGGACGAGCATCCACAGGTCACGGCGGCGCAGCCGGAACGACCGCTCGCGCACCCAGGTCACCGCCGCGAAGAGGACGGCCGCGCCGCCGAAGCGCAGGCAGCCGTACGCGACCGGCTGGAAGCCGTGCGAGATGACGTATTTCGTGACGGTGAAGTTGAGCGCCCAGAGCGTCACCGTCGCGAGCAGCATCAGATCGGCGACGTCGGGACGGCGCATGCGCCTGAACCTACCCAGTAGGCTTTTGTCCATGCCGAACTCGGAGCCGACGAAGGAGCAGATCGACGCGCTTGTCGGGCCTGCGACCCCGCACTTCGCCTACCAGCTGCGGGCGCGCGTGGAGGAGCTCGTGCTCGACCTCCCGGAGGACCACGAGCTGCGGCGGTACGCCGAGGACAGGATGGCGCTGCTCGACCGGCTCGGCCACGCTTCCTCGAGGGCGCAGGAGGGCCCGCGCGTCGCGCGCGACCGGCCCGGGTGGGCCGAGATTCCGAGCACGGCTCCCGCGGACGAGCCGCTGCCACCACGGCGATGAGCTTCGACGGCGCGTCCGTGCTCGTCACGGGCGGTTCGCGCGGGATCGGCAGGGCGATCGCGCTGCGCTTCGCGGAGCAGGGCGCCAAGCGGGTCGCGGTCGGCTACCTGCGCAACGACCGGGCGGCGGAGGAGACGGCCGAGGAGCTGCGCGCCGCCGGCGCGGAGCCGCTGCTGCTGCGCGGGAACGTCGCCTCCGAGCGCGTCGCGGCGGAGGCGGCCGAGCTCGGGCCGTTCGACGTGCTCGTCCACAACGCGGCGACGGGCGTGATCAAGCCCGCGCTGGAGACCGAGGACAAGCACTGGGACTGGACGCTGAACGCGAACGCCCGGGCGCTGCTGACGCTGACGCGGGCCTGCGCGCCGCAGATGCCCGCGGGCTCGTCGGTCGTGGGCGTCTCCAGCCTCGGCTCGATCCGCGTGCTGGAGAACTACGTCCTCGTCGGCGTCTCGAAGGCCGCGCTCGAGGCCGTCGTCCGCTACCTCGCCGTCGAGCTCGCGCCGCGCGGGATCCGGGCGAACGCCGTCTCGGCGGGCGTCGTCGAGACCGGGGCGCTGGAGCACTTCCCGAACCGCGAGCGGATGATCGCGGACGGCCTGAAGCGCACGCCGGCCGGGCGGCTGGTCGAGACGGGCGACGTCGCCGACGCGGTCTGCTTCCTCTGCTCGCCGCAGGCCGAGATGGTGCGCGGCCAGACGCTGATCGTGGACGGCGGCTTCTCCCTCCTCGCGTAATGGAGCCCACGGAAGGAAACCTCCGCGCGTGGGAGGAGGCGCACAAGCGGATCCGCCGCTCGTCGGCGCGCGGCAGCCGCACGCTGCCGAAGCCGGTGCGCGAGCGGCTGCCGGACATCGGCGGCCGGCACGTGCTGCACCTCGCCTGCGGCGCCGGCCGCGAGACCGCGGCGCTGATGAGCCTCGGCGCGCTCGTGACCGGGGTCGACGCCTCGGAGGAGACGGTCGTCGCGGCCCGCAAGCGGCTCCCGGACGCAGCGCTCGTGACCGCGTCGCCCGAGTCGCTGCCGGTCGAGCTGCGGCGGGGCCGCTTCGACGTCGTCTACTCGTCGTGGGGCGCGCTGGCCGAGATCGGCGACCTGCACGAGTGGGCCGCAGGGATCGCCGCGGCGCTGAAGCGCAAGGGCGTCCTCTTCCTCTACGACGAGCACCCCGCCGCCGCGTGCCTCGACCAGATGCTGCACTGGCGCGAGAACTACTTCGAGACGTGGCCGCTCGGGAGGCTGATCCACGCCCTCGGCGGCGCCGGCCTCGCGCTCGAGCTGCTCGAGGAGCTTCCGGACCCGAACCGCTGGGGCCGTCGCGAGGTGCGCGTTCCCGGCGACCTGATCGTGGTCGCGCGGAAGCCCTAGAACCGTCGGAAACGCGGCTCGACTGCGGCGCACGTGACGTCGACCAGGAACCCGAGCCCGGCGGTGAGCAGCGAGCCGACGACCAGGGCGCCGGCCAACAGCGCCGAGTCGGGGCCGCGCGCCGCGCTCACGAGAATGGTCCCCAGCCCGGGCAACCCGGTCACCACCTCCACGAACAGCGCGAATCCGAGCGCGAACGCGAAGTCGCGCGACAGCAGCCTCGCGAACCTGAGGCCGTGCCACCGTCGCACGCTCCGTCGGGCCTCGGCGCGGTCGCGTCCCTCGTCGACGTCGGAGCGGTACTCGGCCGCGCGCGCCCGGTACGCGGCCGCCAGCCACCTGCCGTAGATCCCCGCGAAGAAGATCGCCAGCGCGAGGGCCGGCACGACCAGCGAGGAGAGCCATGGCCCGAGGCCGTGGCAACGGGATCCCTCCGTCGCGTGCAGCGGGCAATAGCCCGAAGCGCGGACGAGGTCCCACTTCACTCCGGGATAGATCTCCAGGTACAGCGCCGTCCAGATCGGGAGCAGCGAGACGCAGACGAACCCGATCCCGCGCACGAGTGGGCGCAGCCGCGGCGCTCGCACGAGCGCGATCGCGAACAGCGCCCCGAGCGCGACGGCGAACACGCCGGTCACGAGGAGCAGCGAGAGCGTGACCTTGGACGCGTCCCACACGATCGAGTCGACGCTCGGCCTGCTGGACACGCCCGCGCCCTGGACGGGGGCGAGCCGTCCGAGCGAGCCGTGCGCCAGGTTCGAGAGGAACCCCAAGTAGCCCGGGTCGTGACCCAGCGGCTTGTCCGGCACGACCCACGCCACGACGTAGGCCAGCGAGACGAACACGAAGAGCGTCCCGACCTGCCAGGCAGCGCGGACGAGCAGGTACCGCCGCGTCGACATGCGGCAATTCTGGGAAACGGTGCGGACTACGAAGTGCCGTTGCGGCCGGGGAGCAGGCGGCCGACGGTGTCGGCGGCGATGTAGCCGGCGAGCTTCGGGTTCTCCTGCAGCCGCCGCACCGAGTACGCGTACCAGTGCCTGCCGTAGGGCGTGTAGATGCGCAGCCGGTGCCCGCCCCGGACGAGCTCG
>DASSQK010000075.1:0-3149 GCA_035702555.1 Gaiellaceae bacterium
GAGCGCGTCCTCGTCGTCGGCACCGGCGAGAGCGAGCGCGGCTTCGTAGGGCGCGTCGAGGGCCACCCAGCACTCGGCGGCGCGACGAAAGTCGCCGCCCAGCTCTGCGGCCCAGGGATCGGGCACCTCGAGCGCCAGCTCTTCGCGCACGCCGGCGCGACGACGCCAGCAGGCGAGCTCGCCCACGATCCACGGAGCCCGCCTGCGGAGGGCGAGCTCGAGCGCAGCGTCGGTCGCAGCGACGACGGCATCGGTTCGACCCTCGAGCCAGGCGGCTTCTGCCCGCGCAACTGCGGCGGGCTCGACCCGCTGGAGCTCGCCCGTGGGCTTGGCTAGTGCCCAGGCCTCGTCGAGCAGCGGCCAGACCTCGGGGTCGCCGCGCCGGGCGCGGACGAGCCCGGCCACCGACAGCCCGAGCACCCTCGGCACCGGAGCGCTACGAGGATCGCGAAGGACGACACCCGCAGCCTCCGCCGCCTCTGCCCACAAGCCACGATCGAGCTGGACACGCGACCGGCACGCGAAGGAGAAGAGCCGCCAGAGCTCGAGGCCGCGCTCGGTGCACAACTCGACCGCACGGTCGATCCTGCGATCCACGTCGGCGTAGTCGCGGCCGCGCGGCGACCACCAGAACGAGCCGATCAGCGCGCGTCCGGCGTGCTCGTCGAGCCCTGCCTCCAGTGCGAGCTCGAGGGCGCGCTCGAGCTCCGGAGCGCTGGGCTGCCCGCTGAGGACCTTCGCGTTGGCGATGTTCGTCAGCGCGTAGACCTGCGCCTCGGCATCGCCGAGCTCGATCGCCCGAGTCGCCCAGGCAACCGTTTTCTCCGCGTCTTCGAGGTGCTGGTGGAGGTGGGAAAGGTTGGAGTACGCGAGTGCCAGCTCGCGTCCAGGCGGCTGCGACTCGAGGATCGCGACCGCCTCGAGGCCCACGTCCATGGCCGCGGCCGTCTGCCCGGTGTAGCGAAGGAGACGCGACAGCGACCGGAGGGCGTCGCCTTCTCGTCGCCGATCGCCGGCTCGGCGGAAGCGTTCGACAGCCGTCTGCTCGGCGTCGACGGCTGCGTCGAACTGGCCGATGAGGTAGAGGGCGTAGGCATGGTGATCGAGTAGCCGGCCTTGATCCTCGTCGGCGAGGCCGTCGGCGAAGCGCAACGCCCGCGCATACTGCGCGGCCGCTTCGCGATGGGCGCCGAGCCCGGCGGCCCGCTCTGCGGCGGCCGGTGCCAACGCGAGCACGGCGGCGGCGTCTCGCGCTCCCTCGGCATGGTGTGCGAGGTGCGCCTCGTCTTCCTCGGTCGAGCGTGAGGCCAGCAGCGCTTGCAGTGCTGCCCGATGGACGGCGAGGGCTCTGGGTTGAGCCAGAGAGTCAGCGACGGCGATGCGCGCCAGCTCGTGACGGAAGGCCACGCCGGAGGGGGCCTCGACGAGGACACCGGAGGCCAGGCATTCGCCGAGCCTCGCAGCAGCGTCTCCGACCACCGCTTCCAACAGCTCGAGCTCGATCGGCGGCGCCATCAGCGACGCGGCTTCGATCACCATCGCTGCCTCCTCGCTCAGGCCGGCCAGGCGTGCGAAGACGGCGTCGCGGACGCTGCTCGGGATCTCCGCGCCGGGTGCTGCGAGCACCTCGCTCACGAAGAACGGATTCCCGCTCGTCCGGCGGTAGAGCTCGTCCGGGTCGACGGGATGGCCCGCGGCGAGCCGGCCGACGCCCGAGGCCGAAAGTGGAGCGACCGCGATCCGCGTCAGGGCGGACGTCGTAGCGAGCTCACCCAGGACGGTTCTGAGCGGGTGCGTCCGCTCGAGCTCGTCGTCGCGGTAGGAGATCACGATGACCGCGGGCAGCGCGCTCAGGCGGCGTGCGAGGAAGCGCAGCACGTCCAACGTAGCCTCATCGGCCCAGTGCGCGTCCTCGACGACGAGAATCGTGGCCGGTCTAGCGGCGAGCTCGCGGACCAGATCGGACGCGACCTCGTATGGCAGTGCGTCGCGGGCAACGAGCGCTCGCAGGGTGCCGCCGAGCTTCTCAGCGATGTCGAGGAATGGGCCGAGTGGCCGCGGTGTGAAGAGCGCCTCGCAGGCGCCGCACAGAACCCGATCCGCCTGTCCTTGGCAGAAGCGTTTCAGCAAAGCCGTCTTGCCAACCCCTGCTTCGCCGTGCACGAGCACGAGCTCGCCACCCGAATCCCTTTCGACGCGGGCGAGCGCGCCGGCGAGAGCGGCCAGCTCGTCGTCCCGCTCGAGCAGTCCCTGCTCCGCTATCGCGCCAACCGCCAAGAGGCACCCCCGCGCCCGATTCCGAGACTCACATCGTGCATCGCCACCCGAGCTGGGGCAAGGCGCCCGGCTAGACTGAGCGTCCGCGCGGATGTGGCGGAATTGGTAGACGCGCACGGTTCAGGTCCGTGTGGGGGCGACCCCGTGGAGGTTCAAGTCCTCTCATCCGCATAGGCAGAACAAGACGTTCCGGGGGAGTACGCGCGCGGCCGCGCCGCTGATACTCCGTCCACGCTGTGAACTGGCGACGCGAACAGAAGGTGATGGTGAAGAGCCTTCCCGACGAGCGGAAGGCCCTTGCCGAGCGCTACACCATCGACGCCGAAGAGGCGGAGAGGCGCGAGCAACTGGCGGCGGAAGAAGCTGCGCGCCAGGCCGAGGCTGAAGAGGCGGCGCGGGTCGAGGCCGAGGAAGCCGCGAGGCAGGCAGCTGCGGAGGCCGCCCGCAGGGCTGCGGCTGAGGAGGCTGCGCGCCGCGCCGCAGCAGAGGAGGCAGCCCGCCGGGCTGCGGCGGAAGAGGCCGCGAAGAAGGACGCCGAGTCGGCTGCGCTCCGGGCTGCTGCGGAGTCCGCGCGGCGCGCCGCCGAGCAAGAGGCCGCGCGGCGCACAGCCGAGGAGGCCGCCGAGGCCGCAGCCGCGGCCGGAGCCGCGGAGGCGGAGCGCCAGGCGGCGCATGCCGAGCCGAGCGAGCCGCCTTCCCTACCGCAACCGCAACCGCAACCGCAACCACAGCTCGTGCTCGCGCCGTTCGACGACCCGCCGGCGCCGGTCGAGATCGCCGCAGGCGACGAGCGCGAGCAGACGCTCGATCTCCCGATCTACCGCTGGTTCGGCAACGACTAGCCGGCAGCGCGCGGCTGCGTTGCGGCTTTC
>DASSQK010000076.1:0-12851 GCA_035702555.1 Gaiellaceae bacterium
AGCATCGCCGTGATGACGTCCTTGCCCTCCTCGGCCGCGGTCTTCGCGAGCGGCAGCATCGGCGCGACTCTATCCCACCCGGCCCGCGTGCAGCTCCAGGGCGCGCGCGGCCTCCGGGCCCGGCCGCCAGGTCAGGCGAGCCTCCTCGCCGCGGCCGAGCGTCGCCGCCGTCGCGGCCCAGGCCTCGCCGTCGCCGGGCAGGCCGTCCGCCCGCAGCCGGGCGCAGAGCGAGATCAGGGCGGCGAGGTCGCTGACCGCCTCGACCGGCCCCGCCTCCGCGATCCGCACCAGGCCGTGCGCGTAGAGGTAGTCGCCGAGCAGCAGGGCCGTGTCCGCGTCGGCCGGCCTGAACAGCCGCGGCCGCCCGTAGTGGAGCAGGTAGCCCTCGTAGATCGTCTCCAGCCCGAGCGCGTAACGCCCCTCGCCGAGGGGCGAGAAGACCGCCTCGCGCTCCGGCTCCGCGCTCGCCGCCTCCGCCCAGAGCCGGCTCTCGTCCCCCGCCGTGCGCACGATCGTCTCCCAGACGTCGACGGCTACAGCCACCCGGCGAGCTCCTTCGTCCAGTAGGAGACGACGAGGTCGGCCCCGGCCCGGACGATCGCGGTCAGAGACTCGAGCGCGGCCTGCCGCTCGTCGAGCCAGCCGCGCGCGCCCGCGGCCTTCAGCATGGCGTACTCGCCCGAGACGTTGTAGGCGCCCACCGGGAGGTCGAAGCGCTCGCGCGCCGCGCGGATCACGTCGAGGTTCGGCAGCGCCGGCTTGACCAGCAGCGCGTCGGCGCCCTCCGCGACGTCGAGCTCGCACTCGCGCAGCGCCTCGCGCACGTTGGCGGGATCCATCTGGTAGCCGCGGCGGTCGCCGAAGGCCGGGGTCGAGTCGGCGGCCTCGCGAAAAGGCCCGTAGAACGCGCTCGCGTACTTGGCCGCGTAGGAGACGATCGGCGTCTCGCCGTGGCCCTCCTCGTCGAGCGCCGCGCGGATGGCGGCGACGCGGCCGTCCATCATGTCGCTCGGCGCGACGGCGTCGGCGCCCGCGGCCGCATGGCTGACGGCGGTGCGCGCGAGGAGCTCGACGGTCGCGTCGTTGTCGACCTCCTCGCCGTGCAGCACGCCGCAGTGGCCGTGCGAGGTGTACTCGCAGAGACACACGTCGGTCAGCAGCACGAGGCCGGGCGACGACTCGCGCAGCGCCCGCAGCGCGCGCTGGACGACGCCGTCCTCGTCCCAGGCGCCCGAGCCCTCGGCGTCCTTGTCGTCGGGGATGCCGAAGAGGATCACCGCCCGAACGCCGAGCCGCTCCGCCTCCGCGGCCTCCGCGACCAGGTCGTCGACCGCGAAGCGGCCGAGGGCGGGCAGGTCGGGGTTCGGCTCCGTCGCCGGCCCGACGAAGAACGGCAGAACGAAGTCGTCGAGATCCAGCCGCGTCTCGCGCACGAGCGCGCGCAGGCGGTCGCTGCGCCGGAGACGCCTCAGGCGAGTCGTCGGAAACGCACTCACGCCAACAATCTACGCGCTCCCAGGCGCGCGAGACCGCCGAAGACCGCGCCCAGAACGAGGAGCCAGAGCCCCTGTAGCGCGACCTCCCGCCACGGGCTCAGGTCGTAGAGCGACGAGCGGAAGAAGTCGACCGCGTGCGAGAAGGGGAGCAGGTCGCTGACCCAGCCTGCGAGCGGGACGATCTCGGCGGGGATCAGGCCGAGGAAGACGATCGGCATCACGACGAGCACCGCGACGAGCGACGCCGACCGGGCCTCGCGCGCAAGCGCTCCCAGGAGCGCGCCGAGCGCCCCGACCGAGCCGCCGGCGAGCACCAGCCCGACCACGAGCAGCGGCAGCCGCCGCCAGGGCTCGCCGCCGGTGATCCCGCCGACCTGGATCACCACCCCGAACGCGACCGCGATCGCCAGGCCGAGGGCGAGCGCGACCGCCGCGGCGAGCGCGACCTTCGCCCAGACGAGCTGTCCGAGCCCGACGAGGCCGCGGGCGAGCCGCGCCACGACGTTCTCGTCCCGCTCCGCCGCCAGCGAGCCGGCCGCCAGCAGGAGCGCGAGGAACGTGATCGTCAGCCCGAGTGCGTAGGCCTGGACCTCGGCGGAGAGCGCCCAGGTCCGGCCGTCGGCCTGGACGCGCACGAGCTCGATCGGGTGCGCCGTCGAGCGCAGCGCGTCGTCGGTGTTGCCGAGCGCGAGCCGTGCGTCGTGGAGGAAGTCGAGCAGCTGCGCTCGCTTCGGCGAAGGGGGCATCGTGGCGAGGATCCGCCGGGCGTTCTCGATCCCGAGCACCGAGATCGGCGAGCCGAGGAAGCTGCCGTCGCCGCCGTGCAGCAGCAGCGTCATGTAGCGCAGGTTGCTCGCGATGAACGCCCGCTGGAGCTGGCGGTTGAGCTGGTAGACGAGCGCCTGCACCTGCTGCTCGACCCGCGACGAGATCGTGCCGGTGGAGAGCTGGAGCCGGAGCTGCGGGCTCTCGACCATCCCGCGGAGCGTCGAGATGAACCCCGGCGGGACCGTCACGACCGCCACCACCCGGCCGTCGCGCAGCTGCCGCTCGGCCTCATCGGCCGAGAGGCGGACGAGGTCGACGTTCTTGCCCACCTCGCGGATCGTCCGCTCGACGTCGAAGCGGTGGCCGCCGAGCGCGACCGTCGCCGGGAGGTTGTCCTCGTCGACGAGCGCGACCCGCGGCTTCGAGCTGCCGTAGCTCGCGACCATCCCGATCAGCACCGCGATCGCGACCGGGTACGCGAGCAGGACCCCGAGCAGGAGCGGGGAGCGGCGCAGCACCAAGAGGTCCTTCTTCAGCAGCAAGAGGACCCGGCTCACGCCGAGAGAGTCTCGACGTGGGCCCGGTCGTACTCGCCGGCCGCTCCCTCGTAGACGAGCCTGCCCTCGCGCAGCGCGGCGACCCGGTCGGCGAACAGCTCGATCTCCTCGAGGTTCTGCGTCGCGAAGACGACCGCCCCGCCCCGCTCGCGCAGCCCGGCCACCCGCGCCCAGAGCCGGCGACGCTGGTCCGGGTCGAGGGACGCGGTCGGCTCGTCGAGCAGCAGCACGTGGGGGTCTCCGAGCAGCGAGATCGCGAGGTTCAGGCGCTGCCGGTTGCCAACGGAGAGGTTCGCGCTGGGCGCGGCCTCGTCCGGGAGGTCGAACTCGGCGAGCAGGCGCTCGGCGGCTCCGCGCGGGTCGTGCTCGCCCTCGAGCCTGGCGAACAGCTCGAGGTTCTCGCGCGCGGAAAGCCGTCCGTACTGCGCGGGCCGCTGCGGCGCCCAGCCGACCCGGGCGCCCTTCCGCCGCTCGACCCGTCCGGCGCTCGGCCCGAGCGCGCCTGCGAGCAGCGAGAGCAGCGTCGACTTGCCCGCACCGTTGGGCCCAACGAGGGCGAGGGCCTCGCCGTCCCAGACCTCGAGTTCGACCGGCTCGAGCGCGTTCGTGTGCCCGAACGTCCTCGCGGCGCCCCGGGCGGCGAGTAGCGGCGAGCCCGCGCTCAACGGCTGGCCGCCGCCGGCGGATCCGCCGGCGGCACGGGCGAGACCGGGCGAGTCTCCTCGACCTCGACCTCCACCGGGACCGTCCCGCCCTGCTCCCACGACTCGAGCGTCACCCGCTCCCCGAAGAACTCCCAGATCGCGCGGCCGGCCGCGAGCAGCGGCAGGGCGACGAGCGCGCCCGGGAGGCCGTAGATCTCGCCGCCGGCCAGGAGGCCGAAGATGACGAGGAGCGGGTGGAGCCGCAGCGCGTTCCCCATCACGTTCGGCACCACGACGTGGCCCTCGATCTGGTGGATGCCGAGGAAGAGCAGCCCGACCCAGATCGCCGAGACCGGGTGGACGACCAGCGCGTAGATGAACGGCGGGATCGCCCCCAGCCACGGCCCGACGTAGGGGATCAGCTCCGTGACGGCGACCCAGGCACCGAAGAGCACCGCGTACTTGTCGGCGCCGGGCACCCAGCCGAGGGTGCCGAGCAGCCAGAGGCCCAACCCCGCGCTCGTGCCGATGATCAGCGAGAGCAGGAACTGGCCGCGGACGTAGCTCGCGAGCGAGTTCTCGATGCGCGGCAGCAGCGCCGTCGAGCCGGGATGCGGCGGGAAGCGCCGGTCCACGACGCGTCCCAGCCTCGGCATGTCGAGGAGCATGTAGATCGAGACCACGATCACCAGCACGAGGCTGAACAGGAACTTGACCGTCCCGATTGCGGCGCCCTCGACGAAGTCGATCACGTCGCCCGTGTACCGGGACACGTCCTTTTCGCGGATCTGCTTGACGAGGTCGTGACCCTGCTTCTGGACGTCGATGCTTCCGAGGCGGTGCGTGTCGAGCCAGTGCTGGAAGCGGTCGACGTCGCGGTCCGCGTCGACCCGCGGAGGGTGTCCGTGAGTGACCGTAAAGTAGTCGTTGACCCGCGTCGCGCTCGATTTCGTCTGGTCGACGACCACCGAGCCGATCGCGACCGCGGCGGCCAGGACGATGGCGGCGAAGCTCAGGTACACAAGCGCGACGCCGAACCCCCGGGGGATCCAGACCCGTGTCAGCGTGCGCACGATCGGGTTCAGCAGGAACGCGATCAGCGCTGCGACGAGGAACAGGAAGACGACATGACGGGCCGCGCCCGCAACCACCCAGAGAAACAGCAGAAGGAGCGGCAGGCCGACGAGCTGAATCCAACGCGGGATTTCGATCTTCGCGGCCCCGGCGGAAGGCCCGGCCATGGCCAGCATGGTACCTCCGGCGTCGTACCGCTTCGACCCCCTGCCCGACCTCCCGCCTGGGAGTGGGATTTCGCGACCGACGGCGCCCTGGCGCTCAGTCCCCGGGCTCGACCGGTCCCGTTGCAGGAGGAGGCCGGCTTCGTTACCGTGCCGCCGATGCCACGCGCCTCTGCGCACGCCCATGCGAGGCGGCGACGGGCTGAAACAGCTCTCGCGCGCCGGAAGAGGCGATTGGCGGGGCTTGTCCTGCTCGCGTCGGTCGCGCTCGTCACCCTCCTCCTGACCGCCTTCGGTTCGGGCGGCAGCCGCCCGGTCCCGACCTCTGCGCCGGCTCCTGCGACGCGGCTCTTGCCGCCGGGCCCGCCGAAGCCGCAGGTGGTCGCGCTGCAGGGCTCGATCCGGTTGATGCTGCCGGTCTCGCGCGTGACCGCGGTCGGCTACCACGCCTCCGGCGACGGCGCGCTCGCGCTGCGGCCGGTCGGGCGCCAGGTGAACCAGGGCCTCGTCGGCCGGGTGGCGCGCAGCCTCTTCGGCACCGGCGGGAACGGCCTGCGCTACTACGTGCTCGGGGGCGAAGGCGGCCCCGCGACCGCGTCCCTCGACGTCGGAGCGACGCCGGGGACGGACGTCTACTCGCCCGTCGACGGGACGGTCGTCGGCATCACGCCGTACGTCCTCGCGGGCAAGCACATGGGCGCGCGGATCGACATCCAGCCCAGCGGCAACCCGTCGCTCGTCGTCTCGCTGACACACCTGCGGCCCGACCCGAACCTGACGGTCGGCTCGACGCTCGCGGCCACGACGTCGAAGGTCGGCACGATCCTCGACTTCTCCAAGGTCGAGCACCAGGCGCTCGCTCGCGCGACGGCGGACGCCGGCAACCACGTGGCGATCGAAGTCCATCCCGCCACGCTCAACCTGCCTTAAGAGCTCCTTCCAGCGTGAAGCCTTGTGTCGTCGGAACGCGCTGTGCGGCGTGTGGACTGCGTCCTCAGTCGCACTCGTATCCTCCGGATACGAGCACTCCCTGCGTCCTTGTCACACGCCACCCATCGCGCCCCGACGACGAAGCGTCACGCTGAAATGAGCTCACCCTGAGAATCCTCTTCATCGCGGACGTCTTCGGGGCGCCGGGCCGCAAGGCGGTCGAGGCGCGCCTCCCCGGGCTGCGCGAGGAGCTCGGCGTCGGCTTCTGCGTCGTCAACGGCGAGAACGCCGCCGACGGGGCGGGGCTGACGCCGCGCCTGGCCGACAAGCTGCTCGCCGCGGGAGCCGACGTGCTGACGCTCGGGAACCACGTCTGGCGGCGGCGCGAGATTGCCCCGTACCTCGAGAGCTCGGACCGCGTCGTGCGGCCGGCCAACCTCGCCGCCGGCTCGCCTGGCCGCGGCCTCGCGGTGGCCGACGCCGAGGACGGCGCGCCGGTCGCGGTCGTGAACCTCCAGGGGGCGCTCTTCATGTCGACGCCGGTGAGCCCCTTCGAGGTCGTGGACGAGCTCGTCGAGGAGGCGCACGCGGCCGCGAAGGTCGTCCTCGTCGACTTCCACGCCGAGGCGACGAGCGAGAAGGTCGCGCTCTCGCGCGTGCTCGACGGCCGCGTCACCGCGGTGATCGGCACGCACACGCACGTGCAGACGAACGACGCCCGCGTGCAGCCAGGCGGGACGGCCGCGATCACCGACGCGGGGATGACGGGCCCGCACGACTCCGTGATCGGCGTGAAGGCCGAGCTCGCGATCGGGCGGATGCGCACCGGCATGGGCGTCCGTTTCGAGCCCGCCGAGGGCGGCGTGCGAATCGAGGGTGCGCTCGTCGAGTGCGACGCCGAGGGGCGGGCCCTCAGCTGCGAGCCGGTTCGCGTGCCGGTGCCGTGAGCACCACGAGCAGCGCGACGAGCACGAGGTCGCGCACCAGCAGCACCCACGACGGGAACGCCTCGAACGCGACCAGGTCGAAGTAGCGGATCGGGAACCAGACCTGCGTCAGCAGCAGGGCGAGGCCGAGGAGCGCCGAGGCCGCGAGCCCGCGGCGGCCGCGCACGAGCGGCACCAGCGGCAGCAGCCAGATCAGGAACTGCGGCGAGAGCACCTTGTCGAAGACGATGAAGGCGGTGAGCGAGGCCGCCGTGAAGCGGACGAGCCGGTCGGGCGTCGCGGGAAGGCGCGCGGCCGCGACCCAGATCCCGACGAGCACGGCCGCGAGCAGCGCGCTCGAGACGCTGCCGACCGCGTGCGGCAGCGAGCCGACGAGGTTCTGCGAGCCGTGGCTCGACTCCATCGTCAGCGCCTGTCCCCAGGCGTGGTGAGCGGCGAGCAGCAGCGCCGAGCCGAGGCTCTCGATCTGCAGCGGCCTCGTCGACTGGCGCACGATGCTCTCCCAGACCCCGTGCGGCGCGAGCGCGAGGAACGGGACGATCACCGCGAGCGCCAGAGCCACGCCCGCCCCGAGGCAGACGAGTGCCTCCCGGCGGCCGCGGGTCCGCCAGACGTAGACGAGCGCGGGCGGGATCGCGACGGCGGGGAACGCCTTCGCGGCCACACCGAGGCCGAGCGCGGCGAAGCCGAGCCGCTCCCGGCGCAGCAGCACCGCGGCGAGCCCCGCGACCGTGAGCGCGGCGGGCCAGAGGTCGTAGCGGTAGAGGATCACCGAGCCGAGCACGAGCGGCGAGAGCGCGAAGAACCCGAGCGCGGCGGCCGTCCGCTCGGACGACGCGCCGAGCGCCCGCAGCGCCGCCGCCATCGCCGCCAGCGCGCCGATCCCGCAGAGGGCCATCAGCACCTGGAAGGCGCGGTTGTAGACGTTGAAGCTCGGGTCGCCGAGCGCGGGAACCACGAAGGCGGGCAGCGCTCCGGGCGGGTACTCGACGGAGAAGTCGCGGTAGGGCACGTGCCCGTGCACCATGGCCGCGCCGTAGCGGTGGTACTCGACCGTGTCGAGGATCAGCGCGTGCTGGTACCAGCCCCAGTGGAGCAGCGTCATCGAGGCGAGGAAGAGGGCGGCGGCTCCGACGAAGAGCCGCCGCTCCTCAGTCGACGCCGACCAGCTCTTGGCGAGGACGCTCAACCGGCGCTCTGACGGCCGCCCGCACGGGCTCGGCGGCTGGAGCCAGCACCGCGAAGGCCGCGAAGGGGAAGAACCAGGGCAGGTACAGGTAGAACCAGTGCGTGAGGACGAGCTCGACGCCGATCAGCAGCGCGGCGGTCAGGGCGGCGAGCTGCAGCGGCGACTTGCGCCGCGGGACGAAGTAGACGGCGACCGCGCCGACGAGCAGCAGCACCTCGAGCACTCGCTGCAGGAGGTGCAGGTCGGGGAGGCCCGCGTGGTACTGGCGCCAGTCCCAGATCGAGAACGGCGACTGGCGGTCGATCTGCCAGCCGAGCGTGCGGTCCCAGAAGACGCGCGCCGCGTGGACCGGGTTCGGCTCGAGCAGCAGGATCGAGAACGCCGCGAGCGTCGCGGCGAGAAACGCGGCCGCGAAGACGAGCGTCGGCCGCAGCCGGCGCTCGGGGTAGGACGCCCACAGCGGCGCGACGATCAGCGAGCCGAACTTCGTCCAGCCGGAGAGCGCCGCGCACGCGCCGCGCGCCGCAGGCCAGGTGACGAACCAGAAGCCCCAGATCAGGAACAGCGGCGGCAGGGCGTCGTTCGTGTTCGACATCGAGACGTACGCCGTGAACGGGTAGGCCGCCCAGGCGAAGGCGAGCGTCGCGGCCAGGCGCTGGCCGCCGAAGCGGAGGCCGACGAGCGCGAGGCCGGCGAGGCAGAGCAGGTCGAACGCGATCGAGGAGAAGTGCGCGGCGGGGAGGTCGTCCCACTTGCCGGTCCACCCGAGCGCGAGGTAGCCCGGGAGGTAGGTCTCGTAGGCGACGGGCCCGTACGTGTCGCCCTGCGGGTTCGCCGACTCGCAGCGGCCGTTCGTCTGGATCCGCTCTCGCGTCTCCCCCTCGGCGTCGCTCGGCCCGCAGGCCTTGCCGAGCTCGACCGGGAAGTGGCCGTACGGCGACTGGCCGTTCGCGATCCGGTTCGCGCCGATCACGCCCGAGTAGCCGACGTCGATCACGTTCGAGGTGCGCACGTTCAGCCCGAGCCGGAAGCCGGCGGCGAAGACCGTCGCGGCCGCCAGCAGCCAGACCGGCCACACGGGCACGGCGGCGGTGCCGAGGCGGCCGCGCCACGCGCTCCAGACCATGCGGCAGAGCAGGTAGACGAGCGGCGGGTAGACGAGCGGCACGCTCGTGAACACGTCGCCGCGGTTGAAGAACCAGAGCGAGACGCTGAAGGAGAGCAGCACCAGCAGGTCGAGGTTGCGCAGGCTCCACGGCCGCCGCAGGTCGGCGAGCCCGACGAAGAAGAGGGCGCAGAGGGCGAGCCAGACGGGCGCGCTGTTGATCGACTTCCCGCCGAAGGCGCCGGGCGAGCCGCGTGCCATCTTCCAGGCGACCTGCGGCCCCGTCCACGCCTCGACGACCGCGCCGCTCGTGTCGTCGACCACGCCGGTGGCGACCTCTCCGGCCGCGCCGGCCCAGACGTTCACGCGCCAGAGCTTGCGGCCACCGTCGAAGGTGGCGTCGGTCTGGCGCAGGCGCTTCGGGTAGTGCGCGAGCCAGTCGGAGACCTTGGCGTTGCGGACGAAGATCGCCTTCGCCTCCGCCGAGGTCAGGCGCTGCGCGGGCGGCCCGAGCGGCTTCGGCTTGCTGGGCGCGGCGAGGGCCGGCCCCGCCAGCAGGAGTCCGATTGCGGCCGCGACGAGGGCGCGCCTCATCCGCATCAGCCTAACGGCCCGTCCTTTGACCACTCGCGCTCCTGACGTGTCGCTGGGCGCGCGGAGGCCGCGGGGACAGTGCTCTGCGCACGGCCGCGCGGCCGGAGCACTCCCAGCGGTGCGAGGCGTCGCGCGGAGGCTGGCTCCGCCAGCCGGAGGCGACGCCGGTCAGGGTCGCGAGCGGAACGACCAGAGCTTGTTGCCGATGAAGTTCAGAGGCGTCACCAGCACCACCGCGATCGCCTGCGAGACGACCTTGTCGAGCCCCAGGGCGATGAAGCCGGTCAGGAGGAGCAGGTTCGCCCCGTAGGCGATCAGCGCGACGACCAGGAAGCGAAGCCCCTGCCAGCCGACGTGGCCCCGCTGGGCGTGGAACGTCCAGAGGCGGTTCCAGGTGTAGTTGTTCGTCACGGCGACGAGGAACGACGCCGTGGCCGCGGCCGCGTAGTGCCAGCCCGCGCCGCGCAGGAGCGCCGTGTAGACCACGAGGTTGACCACGTAGCCGCTGAGCCCGACGAGCGAGAACTTCGCCAGCTGCACCCAGTTGTGCGGGTGCCGCAGAGCGCGGCCGGCGCGGGTGCGGGCGAGGGCGGTCGTGGGTGAAGTCGGCATCGGCCCGCGAGCGTACCCGACGGCTCTCAGCGTGAGCGGCGGCGACCGCGGCGCCGTCGCGGGCGCCGCAGCCAGGAGGCACGCCGGCGCTCCGAGCGCGGTGGCAGCGCGATCCCGTCGAGCGGGACGCGGTCGCCGTCGAGCACGAGCTCCTCGACCGACCAGTCGCGGCCGAGCACGACGTCCTGCAGCGTGCGAGTCCCGTCCAGCGGCGTCCCGCGGAGCTCGCCGAGCGGCCGCGCCTCGCGCCGGTAGAAGCCGTCCTCGCGCAGGTCGAGCAGCACGAGCGGCGAGGCGGCCTCGACGTGGTCCTCGTGGAGGGTCGCCGCCCTGAACGGGAGGAAGCGGTGCCGGTCGTCGCCGCAGAGGACGTCGAGGCCGAGCGCCTGCGGCTTCGTCGGGTGCAGCAGCACGTCGACGGGGTGCCCGATGTGGATGCCGCGGACGCGGACCGCCCTGCGGAGGAGCTCGTCCCCAGGAACACCGTTCACCGCTCCGCCGTCTTCCCGTCGCGTCGGCCGATTAACCGGCGAACCCCTCTTCCCCGACGAGCGGGACGAAGCGGCACGGCACGGAGTGGACGACGGCCGGGCCCTCCGGGCTGCGGACGATCACCTCGAGGCGCTGCACGCGCTGGCCGCCGACCGGGACGACGAGCCGGCCGCGCGGGCGCAGCTGCTCGTACAGCGTCTGCGGAAAGGCCGGCGCGGCCGCGCCGACGGCGATCGCGTCGAACGGCGCGAGCTCGGGAACGCCGAGCGTCCCGTCGCCGACGCGCACGTCGACGTCGCCGTAGCCGGCGGCGGCGAGGCTCGCACGCGCGGTCTCGGCGAGCTCGGGGATCCGCTCGATCGTCACGACCTCCGCGCCGAGCTCGTCGAGCACGGCCGCCTGGTAGCCGGAGCCGGTGCCGACGTCGAGCACCCGCTCGCCCGGGCGGGGCGCGACTGCCTCGACGATCCGGGCGACCATGTACGGCTGCGAGATCGTCTGGCCGTGGCCGATCGGCAGCGCGGCGTCGGCGTAGGCGCGGCGCCGCTCCTCGTCCGGGACGAAGAGCTCGCGCGGGACGCGGGCCATCGCGTCGAGGACGCGCTCGTCCGCGATGTCGCGTCCGCGGAGCTGTCGCTCGACCATCTGCTGCCGGTCAGGCGGCATCGGCGTACGCCGGCCGCTCGACGCCGAAGTGCGCGAGCGCGAGCGGCGCGAGGTCGACGATCCGGCGGGGCTCGCCCTCGATGCCGACCGTGAGGATCGGCACCTCGGAGTCGCCCGCCTCGAGCGAGCCGTGGCTGCCCCCGCCGAGGTGGCTGCGCCCGGCGAGGTCGGTCAGCTCGACGCCGAGCGGCGGCGAGACGAGCAGCTCGCCCGCGTTCGGGTTCGCGAGCGCCGCCCACGAGCGCTCGAGCGCATCGGGCTGGTCGAGCACCGCGAGGTCGCCGCTCGTCCGCCAGCCCCCGTCGGCGGGCGCGAAACGGAGATCCTCGCCGTCGCGGCGGGCGACCGCCTCCTCTCCCTCGCGCCAGAGCACGACCTCGGCCGCAGGCGAGCCGTCCAGCCGGCGCGCGAGCCCCGCCGCCTCCTCGCGGCACCCGCCGAGGCGGTAGACCATGCCCGCGCGGTTGGACGCGGCCACGAGCAGCCCGTCGACGTCCGCGAGCGCCTCCTCCAGCGAGACGGCCCGCTCGACCTGCGTCTGGCCGTGGTCGGAGCAGACGACGACCGCGTAGCGCTCGAGGAACTCGTCCGGGCCGCCTGCGGCCTCGATCAGCGCGCCGACCGCGGCATCGCTTCGCGCGAGCGCCTCGCCGCTGCCGCCCGGCCCGAGCGCGTGCGAGGCGAAGTCGTAGTCCGGGAGGTAGTAGACGAGCAGGTCGAAGCCGTCGCGCGTCACCAGCCAGCGGCCGACGTAGCCGGCGTAGGCGTCGATCGAGCCGGTTGAGCGGCCGAACACGGCCACCGGCGCGCCGGTCACCTCCGACTCGAACAGGCTGTAGAAGAAGAACTCCCGCGGGCCGTAGGCGGGGCGCGTGAACCCCGGCACGAGCGGCAGGTGCGCGCGGCGGCCGCGGTAGCAGGTGATGTTCACCGCGGCGGTGGTCAGGCCGGCATCCTCGAGCGCCTCGTAGACCGTCACCGCCTCGGCGCCCAGGTGCTGCTCGTTCATGTTGAAGATCGCGTCGAGGATCGAGCGGCGCGTCCCGGCCGCGCGGATGGCCGCGAACGAGGAGCCGTACTCGACCAGGCGCTCCTCGCCGCGGTGCCACCAGACGAGGTGCGGGATCCGGTGGACGTCGGGATGCGCGCCGGTCGCGATCGAGGAGAGGCAGACGGGCGTGAGCGAGGGAAACGTCGAGACGCCGCGGCGGTAGCTCCCGTGGTGTGCGAGGAAGGCGAGCGCGGGCGCCGAGCCGGTCTCGACCGCGTCCTCGAACACGTCCGGCGTCAGGCCGTCGATGACGGCGAGGATCAGCTTCTTCTGCATCCGCACCGGTTAGTCGCGCGCGCGGCTGCGCAGCCCGGCGTACCGCTCGGGGCGCCTCCGCCGCGCGCGCGCGGCCAGGGCCGGCAGCGCCACCGCCTCGAGGTACCCCACGAACGGGATCACCGCCAGACCCATCAGCCCGAGTCCCGCGAGGCCGACGAGCATCGCCGTCCCGCCGCGCGTCCCGCCGCGGGCGAGCGTGCCGGCGACGAACCAGGCGACCACGACCGCGCCGAGCGCGCCGCCGATCCCGCCGCCGACCGCCTCGTGCCAGCCGCCGATCGCG
>DASSQK010000077.1:0-12387 GCA_035702555.1 Gaiellaceae bacterium
TGGATGATCCCGCCCTCGACCTGGCTCTGCGCGCCGAGCGGGTTGATCACGCGCCCGACGTCGTGGATCGCCGCGATCCGCTCCACCGTGACCTCGCCGGTCTCGACGTCCACGGCCACGTCCGCGACCTGGATCCCGAAGGTGAGCACACGCATTCCCGTCGGGTTTGGCCCGCGCGCGCCCTTCCCGGTGATCTGGGCGTCCTCCAGGAGCCCGGTCACCTCCTCGAGCGGCCACGAGCCGCCGTCGGCGCTCACGACGCGGCCGTCCTTCAGCGACAGGACGCGCGTCTCGAGGTGGTAGCGCTGCGCCGCGATCTCGATGATCTGCCGGGCCGCGTCGGCCGCGGCGGCCCGCACCGCGGGGCCCATCGACGGCGTCGTCGAGGAGCCGGCCGAGATCGACGCGAACGTGCCGCGGGCGGAGTCGCCGAGCGAGACGCGCACCCGCTCCAGCGGCAGGCCGAGCTCCTCGGCCGCGATCTGCGCCATGGCGGTGCGCGAGCCGGTGCCGATGTCCTGCATGGCGGTCAGGACGGTGGCGTTCCCGTCGGAGCCGACGCGCACCCCGGCGTAGGAGGGCGGGCCGCCGCCGCCGTACCAGATCTGGCTTGCGAGGCCGGTGCCGCGGCGGACCGGCCCTTCGGATCGCGCCCGCACCTCATCCCGGCGCGCCCAGTGCGGCTCTGCCCGGTCGTAGCACTCGAGCAGGTTCTTCGACGAGTACGGCCGGCCGTCCTCGAGGTCCTTGTCGGCATGGTTGCGGCGCCGCAGCTCGAGCGGGTCGAGCTCGAGCCGGCCCGCGAGCTCGTCGAGCACGCACTCGAGGCCGAACGTCCCCTCGACGAACCCCGGCGCGCGAAAGGCCGCGTTGGGCGGCAGGTTCAGCTTCGCGCCGTAGGTGAGCGTGCGGACGTTGTCGCAGGCGTAGAGCATCTCCATCGGCCCGTAGGTGGGGCCGGACCAGCCCGTCCAGCCGACCGCGTTGACGAACTCGCCCTCGAGGGCGACCAGCGTGCCGTCGGAGCGCGCGCCGGCGCGGATGCGCTGGATCGTCGAATTGCGGTTCCCCGTGGCGAGGTTCTCCTCGCGCCGGGTCAGCGCGCAGCGCACGGGGCGGCCGGTCTTGCTCGCGAGCGCGACCGCGATGTACGTGTAGTCGCCGGGCCCGTTCTTCGAGCCGAAGCCCCCGCCCATGTAGTTGCAGACGACGCGCACGCGGTCGGCCGGCAGGTCGAGCTGCTGCGCGACGGCGTCCCGGACGCCCCAGATGTACTGGGTCGAGATGTAGACCTCGAGCGTGTCGCCCTCCCAGCGGACGACCGACTGGTGGGTCTCCATCGAGTTGTGCAGCACGGTCTGCGTGCGGTACTCGGCCTCGACGACGACGTCCGCCCCCGCCAGCGCCGCGTCGACGTCGCCGCGCTCGTAGCGCCGCGGTTCGTCCTCGACGAACGACTTCCGCTTCACCGCCTCCTCCGGGTCGAGCAGCGGCTGGAGCTCCTCGAACTCGACTTCGACCCGGGCCAGCGCCTCACGGGCGCGGGCGTAGGAGTCCGCGGCGACGGCCGCGACCGGCGCGCCGTGGTAGCCCGGCTCGGTCTGGAGGACATGGCACTCGTCGGGCCCGATCGCGCCGAGCACGCCCGGCAGCTCGAGCGCACCGCTGAGGTCGAGCTTCTTCACGCGCGCGTACGCGTGGGGCGAGCGCAGCACCGCGGTGTGCAGCATCCCCGGGAACTGCAGGTCGGCCGTGTAGTGCGCCTGGCCGCGGGCCCGCTGGTGGCCGTCCTGCCGCGGCGCCGGCTGCCCGACGACCGCGCCCGGGCCCTGCGGCCACTGGTCGATCGCGTCGTCGCCCTCGACCACGACCCACTGCTCGGTGTACCTGCCCTCGACCTCCTTCTCGGTGCGAATCAGTCGCGCCACGTCAGCACTGCCTCCTCGATTCGTGGGTACGCGCCGCAACGGCACAGGTTGCCCGCCATCGCGTGCCGCACCCGCTCGGGCGTCGGCTCCGGCTCCGCCTCGACCAGCGCCGCCGCCGAGACGATCTGCCCCGGCGTGCAGAAGCCGCACTGGAGCGCGTCCGTCCGGACGAACGCGTCCACCAGCTTGTGGTCGCGCAGGCCCTCGATCGTCGTGACCTCGCGGTCGCCGACGGTGTGGACGAGCGTGATGCACGAGAGCATCGGCACGCCGTCGAGTTGGACGGTGCACGCGCCGCAGTGGCCCTCCGCGCAGGCGACCTTCGTGCCGGTGAGGCCGAGGTCGTCCCGCAGCGTCTCCGCCAGGGTGCGTCCGACCGGCGGCTCCGCCACCTCCTGCACCGCGCCGTTGATTCGCAGCCTAAGCACCGGACGTCACCGCCAGGATGTCCGCCAGGTGGACGAGCCGAAACGTCGTGCGGCTGACGATGCGCTGCTCGCCCTCCTCCTCGACCTCCGGGAGCACCCGCCAGAGGTCCCGAGCCGTCTCGAGCAGCTCGCGGATCTGCTCGCGTTCGTCCTCGTGCCCGTCGCGGTCGGCGCAGGCGTTGAGCGCGAGCCCCAGCACGCCGATCGTGTCCGCCTGCCGCGTCCATAGAAGGGGGGTCGTCATCGAGAGGTACTGGTGGATCCGCGCGAACGCCATCGGCTGCACGAAGGTCTGGTTCCCGATCGGCTGCGTCGGCTCGACCGGCGGCTCGCCGTCGGCGATTCGCCTCGACGTGCCGTACAGCATCCCGCGCAGTTGGTCGTCGTCGAGACCGGCCACGCGGGCGGTCCGCAACGAGATCAGCAGCGAGCTGGGCTGCTGGCCGTAGGGGTAGTCGGAGGCGTAGACGATCTGCTCGGGCGGGACGAGGTGGTACAGGCTGAGCAGGTCGATCGCGCTCCAGACCGACGTGTCGAAGAAGACGCCCGCCGTGCCCGCGAAGTGCGCCGCGAGCGAGCCCAGGTCGGCGATCCCCGCGTGGGCGATGATCAGCTGCGAGCCCGGGTAGCGCTCGACCAGCCGCTGGAGGTGGTCGGCGATCGGCGGCAGGCCGCGGCCGCCGTGGATCAGGATCGGGACGCCGCGGTCGGCGGCCAGCTCGAAGACCGGCGCGAGACGCTCGTCGTTCAGCAGGAAGCGCTGCGCCCGAGGGTGGAGTTTGATCCCGCGCGCGCCGAGGTCGAGGCAGCGCGTCGCCTCCTCGACCGGCCCTTCGGCGAGGTCGAGGCGCACGAACGGGACCAGCCGCCCTTCGGAGCGCTGCGCGTGCGCGAGCGTGCGGTCGTTCGCGGCGCGGAAGGCGGGGTGGCGGTCGACCTCGTCCATGCAGAACATGAAGCAGCGCGAGATCCGGTAGCGGTCGTTGATCCGCTCGAGGTCCTCGTAGACGCCGGTCATCCCGTCGATGTCGTGGCCGAGGTGGACGTGGGCGTCGAAGATCTCGACGTCGGCGGGCAGCTCGCGCGCCAGCTCCTGGTCGTAGCCGGCGATCAGAGACTGGGCCCGTTCGAGGACGTCTTCCACTGGGCGCAACTCTAGAGGTACGATCCCCGCCGCCGTGGCCGACGTCTTCATCTACGCCGACAGCGTGCGCTCGCCCGAGATGCGGCACGAGGTGCCGCTCGCGGTGCCCGACCCCTTCCTCTACGCCGAGCGGAACGGCGACCGCCACGTCGTCGCGAGCTCGTTCGAGCTGGGGCGGATCGGCGAGGTCGCGCCGGACGTGGAGGCGCTGCCCTACGAGGAGTTCGGCCTCGACGAGCTCTACGCGCAGGGGCTGGCACGGCCGGAGATCGAGCTCGAGGTGATCCTGCGCGCCGCCCGGCGCTTCGGCCTCGAGGACGTGGTCGTCCCCGGCACGTTCCCGCTCGAGGTCGCGGACCACCTCCGCGGCAACGGGATCCAGGTGCGTCCCGACCGGAGGCACTTCGTGGAGCGCCGCCGCGTCAAGAACGACGCCGAGCTCGCCGGGATCCGTCGCGCCCAGCGCGCCGCCGAGGCCGGGATGGACGCCGCGCGCGAGCTGCTGCGCGCGTCCGAGCGGCAGAACGGCAGCGTGCTGCTGGACGGCGAGCCGCTGACCTGCGAGCGCCTGAAGCTCGCGGTCGAGCAGGCGTTCACCGCCAACGGCGCCTTCGCGGACGAGTTCATCGTCTCGCACGGCCCCCAGACCGCCGTCGGTCACGACATGGGCTCCGGCCCGATCGCGCCGGACGAGCCGATCTGCCTCGACCTCTTCCCGCGCGACCGCGAGTCGGGCTGCTTCGCCGACATGACCCGCGTCTTCGTGGTCGGCACGCCCTCCGACGAGCTGCGCGAGTGGCACACGCTCTGCAAGGAGGCGCTCGAGCGCTCGGTCGCGGCGGTCAAGGCGGGCGTCCCCGGCAGCGAGCTCCACGGGATCACCTGCGACGTCTTCGAGCAGCACGGCTACCCGACGCTGCGTTCGAAGGAGCCAGGCGAGGTGCTCCAGGACGGCTTCTACCACTCGCTCGGCCACGGCGTCGGCCTCGAGGTGCACGAGGAGCCGACCCTCGGCCGGGCGCCCGGCGAGCTCGTGGCGGGAGACGTGATCGCGGTCGAGCCGGGCCTGTACCGCAACGGCTACGGCGGCTGCCGCCTCGAGGACCTCGTGCTCGTCACCGAGAGCGGCGGCGAGACCCTGACCGACTACCCGTACGACCTCGAGCCGTAGGCGGCGTCTCGCAGGTGTAAGCGCCTGCGGGCCGGGTATCGCCGCATCGCAACCCGATCCACGATCGGCTTGCAGACAAGGCCCAGTGCCGACACCTCCGTTGGCAGGCCGGAGCGTCGGCGACCAAGGAGGTAGTCATGGCTGTTTTCGCCGAAGAGCGTCTGCGACCCACGCTCGTGGAGCTCTCGCCGGCCGCCGATCCCGCTCCCCTCGGGCTGGCCGCGTTCGCGCTCACCACGTTCATGCTCAGCGGTCACAACGCGGGCTTCATTCCCGATGTCCTCTGGGTCGGCCTCGCCCTCTTCTACGGCGGGCTCATCCAGCTGCTCGCCGGGATGTGGGAGTTCCGCAACCGGAACGTGTTCGGCTCCACCGCGTTCTCGACCTACGGCGGGTTCTGGCTGGGTCTCGGAGCGTTCGTCGTGCTCAGCGAAGCGACGAAGCTCGGGGGCGCGCTCATGCCCGCCGACGTCAACAACGGGCTGGCCTGGTTCGTCCTCGCGTTCGCGATCTTCAACACGTACATGATGTTCTGGGCGCTGCGGGTGAACGTGGCCGTCTTCGGCGTCTTCCTCACGCTGGAGATCACCGAGATCCTGCTCGTGATCGGCTTCTTCCGGGTCGCGCACGGCATGAGCCCGTGGTTCCTGCACGCCGGCGGCTGGGCGGGCATCGTCACCGCAGGCGTCGCGTGGTACACGTCGGCGGCCGGTGTCGTGAACGGGATGTCGCCCTCGCCGGTGCTCCCGGTGGGCCGTCCGATCTGGGGCGCGGTGCCCGTCGCCGCGCGGTCCGAGTCGCCCATGCCGAGGCGCGAGGCGGCTTAGGATGCCCGAGGTGAGCACGCAGGGGCCGGCGATCGAAACCATCCTGCTCGAGGAGCGGCGCTACCCGCCGTCCCCCGAGTTCGCGGCCCAGGCGAACGCGCAGCCCGAGATCTACGAGCGCAGCTTCGAGGAGTTCTGGGAGGCCGAGGGCCGAGAGCGCGTCTCCTGGTTCGAGGACTTCGAAGGGCTCTGCGAGTGGGAGCTGCCGTACGCGAAGTGGTACCTCGGCGGCAAGCTCAACGTCGCCTACAACTGCGTCGACCGCCACGTCGAGGCCGGGAACGGGGACAAGGTCGCCTACTACTGGGAGGGCGAGCCGGAGGACGAGCGGCGGACGATCACCTTCGCCGACCTGCAGGGCGAGGTCGTGCGCCTCGCCAACGCGCTGAAGAAGCTCGGGGTCGGCAAGGGGACGGCGGTCGGGATCTACATGGGGATGGTCCCGGAGACCCCGGTCGCGATGCTCGCCTGCGCCCGCCTCGGCGCGCCGCACACGGTCGTCTTCGGCGGCTTCTCCTCCGACTCGCTGTCCGACCGGCTGAACGACATGGGCTGCGAGATCCTGATCACGCAGGACGAGGGCCTTCGCAACGGGAGCGCGGTGCCGCTCAAGCGCAACGCCGACACCGCGCTCGAGGCCTCGCCCGCCGTCCGCCACGCCGTCGTCCTGCGCCGCACCGGCGGTGACGTCCCGTTCGACGAGGGCCGCGACCTCTGGTGGCACGAGCTCGTCGAGGGCGAGAGGGCCGAGCCCGACTCGTGCCCGCCGGAGCCGATGGACTCGGAGGACTTGCTCTACCTGCTCTACACGAGCGGCACGACCGCGAAGCCGAAGGGAATCGCCCACACGACGGCGGGCTACCTCGTCGGCACGGCGACGACGCACTACTACATCTTCGACGTGAAGCCCGACTCCGTGTACTGGTGCGCCGCCGACATCGGCTGGGTCACCGGCCACAGCTACATCGTCTACGGGCCGCTCTGCAACGGCACGACCTCCGTGCTCTACGAGGGCGTCCCGAACTATCCGGACAAGGACCGCTGGTGGGCGATCGTCGAGCGCTACAAGGTCGACATCCTCTACACCGCGCCGACCGCGATCCGGACGCACATGAAGTGGGGGCCCGAGCACGCCGCGAAGCACGACCTCTCGTCGCTGCGGCTGCTCGGCTCGGTCGGCGAGCCGATCAACCCCGAGGCCTGGGTCTGGTACCGCGAGCACATCGGCGGCGACCGCACCCCGGTCGTCGACACCTGGTGGCAGACCGAGACCGGGATGATCCTGATCTCGCCGCTCCCGGGCGTGACGACGCTGAAGCCGGGCTCGGCGACGAAGCCGTTCCCGGGCATCGACGCCGCCGTCTACGACGAGCAGGGGAACGAGGTCGGCCCCGGCGGGGGCGGCTACCTCGTCCTGCGGCGGCCCTGGCCCGCGATGCTGCGCGGGATCTACAACGCCGACGACCGCTACCGCGAGACGTACTGGTCGCGCTTCCCGGACGTCTACTTCGCCGGCGACGGCGCCCGGATCGACGAGAACGGCGACTTCTGGCTGCTCGGCCGCGTCGACGACGTGATGAACATCTCCGGCCACCGCATCTCGACGATCGAGGTCGAGAGCGCCCTGGTCGACCACGCGCGCGTCGCCGAGGCCGCCGTCTGCGGCCGCAACGACGAGCGCACCGGCCAGGCGATCGTCGCGTACGTGACGCTGAAGGGCGGCGAGGACGGCTCCGTCGAGATGCTCGAGGAGCTGCGCAACCACGTCGCGACGAAGATCGGCCCGATCGCGAAGCCCGCGAACATCGTCTTCACGCCGGAGCTGCCGAAGACGCGCAGCGGCAAGATCATGCGCCGGCTCCTGCGCGACGTCGCCGAGCACCGCGCGCTCGGGGACACGACGACCCTCGCCGACCCCGCGGTCGTCGAGGAGATCCAGGACCGCGCGGGCGCGGAGGCGGGCAAGGAGGACTAGCGCCGCGGGCTAGGCGCCCGCGAGCAGCTCTTCGAACGGCTGCGCGTCCTCGAACGGGCCGATCAGCGCGAGGTTGAGCCCGTTCGAGCCGATCACGTCCTGCGCGACGCGCTGGACGTCCTCGGCGGTGACCGCGTCGAGGCCCGCGAGGATCTCGTCCGGCTCGACCGCCTTCCCCTCCAGCACCTCGCGGCTGAGCCCGAAAAGCGTCATGCCCTGCGGGTTCTCGAGCCGCAGCACGAAGCGCCCCTTCGCGAGCGCGCGGGCCTTCTCGAGCTCCTCGGCCGGCACGGCCTCGTTCGCGATCCGCCGGAACTCGCGGCCGATCGTCTCGACCGCCTCGTCGGCGCGGTTGATGTCGACGCCGGCCTGCGAGTACAGCGAGCCCGCGTCGGTGTAGCTCTGGTTGTGGGCGAACACGTAGTAGGCGAGGCCGCGCCGCTCTCGCACCTCCGTGAACAGCCGTGACGACATCCCCGTGCCGAGCACGGTCGTCAGCAGCTGCAGCGTGTAGCGGTCCGGGTGGTCGAGCCCGAAGCTGCGGACGCCAAGGCAGAGGTGCGCCTGGTCGGAGTCCTTCTGGTGGATCTTCACCTGCGGGCCGCCGTTGTGCTCGACCTCGACCGGCGCGGGCGCGCCGGTCTCCTCCGGCTCGAGGTCGCCGAGCAGCGTCTGTACGGTCTCGAGCGGGTCGCCGTCGAGGCGGCCGCCCAGGCCGACGACCATCCGCTCCGGCTTGTACCAGCGGTCGACGTAGCCGAGGAACGTGTCGCGCGTGGCGGCGCGCACCGTCTCCTTCGTCCCGATGATGTCCCAGCCCAGCGGCTGCTCGCCGTAGAGGAGCTCGTCGTAGACGCCGCCGATGAAGTCCCGCGGCGTGTCGTAATACATGTTCATCTCCTCGACGATCACGCCCTTCTCGCGCTCGATCTCCTCGCCGTCGAACTTCGAGTTGCGCAGCATGTCGACGAGCACGTCGAGCGCCCGGTCGCGGTAGTCCGCGGCGCACTTGACGTAGTAGCCCGTGTACTCCTTGCTCGTGAAGGCGTTGAACTCGCCGCCCAGTCCGTCGACCTCCATGCCGATGTCGCGGGCGGTGGGCCGGCGCTCGGTGCCCTTGAAGAACATGTGCTCCGCGAAGTGCGCGATCCCGTTCGTGTCCGGGGTCTCGTAGCGCGAGCCGGCGGCGAGCATGATCATGCAGGTCACCGACTGGACTTGCGGCATGCTCGCGGTCAGGACCCGCAGGCCGTTGTCGAGCCGGTGCCGCTCGAAGACGCTCATGCGGCGAGCTTCTCCCGCCACTCGTCGGGGAGCCCGACCGCCTCGCCCTTGCCGTAGTCGTACGAGACGAGGACGCTCTTGGCCTCGGCGACGACCGTGCCGCCGACGCGCAGGACGTAGTCGAGGTCGAAGCTCTTCTCGCCGAAGCGGCTCGCGTGCACGGACACCTCGACCTCCTCGCCGAGCCCGACGGGGGCGCGGAAGTCGATCTCGATGCGGGCGACGATGATGGACATGTCCTCGACGGTTGCGGCGGCGCCGACGTGTTGCAGGTAGGCGAAGCGTGCTGACTCAATGTAGGTCAAGAAGACCGCGTTGTTGACATGACCCATCGCGTCGAGGTCGCGGAAGCGGACCGGCTCGCGGTGCACGAACATGTAGACGACTCTATCGCCGCCCACGATCTGCGCGGCGCCACACGAAGCGCACGGCCTGCCAGTCGGCGTCGATCGCGCAGCTCTTGTTGTCGACGAGGCCTGCGTCGAGGCCGGTGCGCTGGACGACGTCGAAGTCGAGGTCGGTCTCGATCGCCGACGCCTTCTTCGGCCAGGCGACCCAGAGGCCGTCAGCATCGTTCAGCGTGTCGCGCAACGCGGCGAAGCGCCCCTCGAGCTCCGCGCGCTCGGTCGTGAAGAACACCACCACTCCGGTTCCTGGTTTCGCGCCGAGCTTCCTGGAGAGCGGGGTGGCGGAGTAGTCCTTTTCGGCCACGGCGGGGACGGTACGCGAGACCAAACCGACTGCGCCCGTGAGCGTATTCCCACCAGCGACCAACGAGGGAGGACCAATGACTCGGAACGCAGCGATTGTCGGCGCCGCGCTGGCGCTCGTGCTCGGCGCGTCGGCCTGCGGCGGTGGCGGCGGGAACGGCAGCGGCTCGCCGACGACCGAAGCCACCACCACCACGCAAGCCTCGGGCGGGGGCGGCGGAGGCGGCGGGTCAGCTTCCGGCACGCTGGAGGGAGAGGTCGGCCCGGGCTTCACCATCGAGGTGAAGCAGAACGGCAAGGACGCGGAGAGCGTCAAGGCCGGGACCTACACGCTGAAGGTCGAGGACAAGTCCGACCAGCACAACTTCCACCTGACCGGCCCCGGCGTGGACAACGTGGTCACCGACGTCGGCTTCGTCGGGGACAAGACGGCCACGGTCACGCTGAAGAAGGGCACGTACACCTACCAGTGCGACCCGCACGCCGCGTCCGGGATGAAGGGCACCTTCGAGGTCACGTAGCCGCGCGACCTGAGATGCTGGCCCCGTGGCCGGCGAGGGGATGAGACGGGCGATCGCGGCGCAGCCGGACTGGCTGCGGCAGGTGCCGACCGACCGGCGGCTCCCCGAGGGTCGGGTGCTGCACACGGGCTGCGGAACCTCGTTCCACGCCGCGCAGACGGCCGGCCGGGCGGAGCAGGCGCTCGAATTTGTGCTGCGGCCCCCCGAGGCGGACGTGCTGGTCGTCGTCAGCCACGAGGGCGAGACGACGCTTACGCTCGAGGCCGCGCGCGCCTTCGACGGGCCGGTTTGGCTCGTCACCGGCAAGGCGGACAGCCCGATCGGCGAGGCTGCCGACGAGGTGGTCGTCGCGACCCCGGAGATCGAGCCGAGCTGGTGCCACACGGCGAGCTACACGTGCGCCGTCGCGACGATGCGCGCGCTGCACGGCGAGGACGTGAGCGCGCTGCCGGGCCTCGTGGAAGAGGCGTTCGCCTCGAGCCTGCCGCTGAGCGGCCACGAGCGCTTCCTCGTCGTGGGCGCCGGCCGCGACTGGCCGACTGCCCAGGAAGCGGCGCTGAAGCTCCGCGAGGGCGCGTTCGTCGCGGCCGAGGCGCACGAGACCGAGCAGCTGCTGCACGGGCATCTGGCCGCGATCGACGAGACCGTGCGCGCGTTCGTGCTCGAGGGCGAGGGCCGGGCCGCGGAGCGCGCGGCCGGAGCGGCCGCGGCGCTGCGCGAGCTCGGCTGCGACACGACGCTCCTGTCGAGCTCGGACCCGGTCGTCGACATCGTCCAGTTCCAGCAGTTGACGCTGGATCTCGCCGACGCGCGCGGCGTCGACCCCGACAAGATCCGGCGCGACGAGCCCCGCTGGGAGCGCGCGGCCGCCGCCTACGACTGAGCGGCCGCGAGCAGCTCCGCCTCGCGCTCGGGCGTGAGCCCCGCCTCGGGCGTTGTGCCCGCCTGCTCGAGCGCGTCGCGCACCGTCTCGCGTAGCGGACGGAAGGTGAGCCCGGCCGCGAGCGCGCGCGACACGTCGGTCTCGTGCAGCGCCGCCTCGGCAGGGTCGGCGATCCACACCGGCAGCTCCATCCACTCGCCCACCTCGTGCTGCTGCAGCAGCTCGTCCGGGACCCAGCGGAACGTCGCGTCGCTCGCCGTGACGTCGCGGCACGTCTCGAGCAGCTCCCCCCAGCTGACTCCCGGGTGGGTCGCGTTGTAGGCGCCGGCCGCCTGCCGCTCAAGCAGGTCGACGAGCCAGTCGCCGAGGTCGCGGACGTCGATGAACTGCACCTGCCGCTCGGGCGGCGCGGGCGCGAGCACCTCGCCGCCGCGAGCGACGCGGTGCGGCCAGTACGTGAAGCGCCCTGTCGGGTCGTGCGCGCCGACGATCAGGCCGGGACGCACGACTGCGTGGCGCTCGCCGAAGGCCTCAGCGACGGCGGCCTCGCAGAGCACCTTCAGCGCGCCGTAGTTCGAGAAGTCCTCGGTGAGCCGGTCGTCGGGGAGGTCCCCGAGCTCGGCGAGCGGCGCGTCCTCGTCGTTGGGCCGGGCGAAGCTCGCGTAGACCGAGACGCTCGAGATGAACACGTAGTACGCGGCCTGTGACGCGAGCGCCTCGGCCGAGGAGCGGACGACGGCGGGGAGGTAGCCCGAGGGGTCGAGCACCGCGTCCCACTCGCGGCCGCCGAGAGCGCCGAGGTCGGCGGTGCGGTCGCCGCGCAGCTTCTCGGCCTCCGGGAACAGCTCGGCGTTGGTCTCGCCGCGGTTGAAGAGCGTGACCTCGTGCCCGCGAGCGAGCGCTTCCTCGACCGCGGCTCGCCCGAGGAACCGCGTGCCCCCGAGGACGAGGAGCCTCACAGCGAGGCCAGCGCCTCGAGCAGGCGGTCGACCTCCTCGGCCGTGTTGTAGTGGAGGAAGCCCGCGCGCACGGCGCCGTCCGGGAGGCCGAGGCGCTTCATCACCTCGACGGCGTAGTAGTTGCCGTGCCAGACCGCGATGTTCTGCTCGCCGAGGCGCGTGGCGACGTCCTCCGCGCTGAGGCCGTCGACGTCGAAGCAGAAGGTCGGCACGCGGCCCTCCATCGTCGGGAGCCCGTGCAGCCGGCAGCGATCGGGCAGCCCCGCGAGGAACCGCTCGCCGAGGTCGCGCTCGTGCGCGACGATCGCGTCCAGGCCGACGGAGTCGATGTAGCGCACGGCGGCGACGAAGCCCGCCAGCAGCTCGTGCGGCAGGGTGCCCGTCTCGAACCGGTGGCCGAGCGGCTCGTCCGCGGCCGGGCGCACCTTGTACGGGCGCCAGCTCTCGAGCAGCTCTCGCCGCGCGAACGCGACGCCGAGGTGGGGGCCGAAGTACTTGTACGGCGAGCACAGCAGCACGTCGAGGCCCGCCGCCGCGACGTCGATCGGCCCGTGCGG
>DASSQK010000078.1:0-2126 GCA_035702555.1 Gaiellaceae bacterium
CGCGACTGCGTCGAGTAGCCGACGACGTGCGCGTACAGGCCGCCCTGGGGGTAGCGCCGCAGGTAGAGCTTCTGGCCGCCGACCTTCTTGATCCGGTTCGAGGCGAGGATCGTCCCGTCGGAGGCCCGGATCAGGCCGCGCTTGATCGAGAACTGCGCCACGCGCTGGATCTCGTTGTCCTGGCGGTCGGCGAGCCCGGCGGTCGCCCAGGTCTGCCAGTAGGTGGTCGCGACGATCAGCGCCGCGAGCAGCGCGACGCCGATCACCCCGAGCTTGGCGATCTGCCGGTTCACCTGCGCTCCGCGTTCGCCCGGTTGGAGATCAGCAGGAGGCCCGCGAGCAGGACGAAGTTCGCGACGACGCTCGAGCCGCCGTAGGAGATGAACGGCAGCGTGATCCCGGTCAGCGGGATCAGCCGCAGGATCCCGCCGACGATGATGAACGTCTGCAGCGCGAAGGCGAAGGTCAGCCCGATCGCGAGCAGCTTCGAGAAGCCGTCGTCGGCGAGCATCGCGATCTTGAAGCCGCGCGCGACGAAGAGCATGTAGACGAGCAGGAGCGCCGCGACTCCGACGAGCCCGAGCTCCTGCGCGAGCGCCGAGTAGATGAAGTCGGTGTTCAGGTACGGGATCAGCTCGCCGCCGCCGGTGGTGCGGAAGGTGCCCTTGCCCAGGCCGGTGCCGAACCAGGCCCCGTGCGCGACCGAGTAGAGCGACTTCACGAGCTGGTAGCTGGCGCAGTCCTGCCGCGGCAGCAGCTTCCCGTTGATCGGGCAGTAGACCGCGTGGTCGGTCCAGGGGTGGAGCCAGATCGTGATCCGGTCGCGGACGTGCGCTACGTAGTGGTAGACGGCGAACGCCCCGGCGAGGAAGAGCCCGCTCCCGAGCGCGACGTAGAGCGCGCGCGCGGTCGCGACGTAGAGCATCGCGAGGAAGATCCCGAAGTAGAGGAGCGCCGAGCCGAGGTCGTTCGTCTCGATCAGGACGAGCATCGCGCCGCCCCAGATCAGGAGCAGCGGCCCGAAGTCCTTCAGCCGTCCCTGCGCCAGCACCTCCCGCTTTTCGCGCAGGTAGCCGGCGAGGAAGACGATCAGGAAGATCTTCGCCAACTCGCCCGGCTGGAACTGCAGCGACCCGACGTGCACCCACAGGCGCGCGCCGTTGACGCTCGTGCCGAGCCCGGGCAGCGCGGGCAGGATCAGCAGCACGATCGCGCCCAGCCCGAACAGGTACTTGTAGCTCTCGAGCCGCCGGTAGTCGCGCTGCAGCAGGAAGAGCGTGAGGGCGAACGCCGTCAGCGCGACCACGATCCAGAGCCCCTGGCGGAAGGCGTCGGTCGGGTTCAGCCGGTAGATCTCGGTCAGGCCGATCCCGGTCAGCAGGCCGGCCATCGGCAGCAGATACGGGTCGGCGTAGGGCACGGTCAGCCGCGCCACGAGGTGCGCCGCGAGGTAGAGCGCGAAGAAGAAGCCCGCGTACGAGAGCGAGGCCGTCGAGACGACGTCCTGCCGAGCGATGTACACGCTTGCGAAGCCGAGCGCGGTGAGGATGCCGACGACGACGAGGTTGGCGAGCTCGCGGTTCCGGTAGCTCACTTGCCGGCTCCGATCTGCTCCTCGTAGCGGCGGACGGCCGCGCGGGCGGAGTCGTCGCTGCGCAGCGTGTGGTCGAAGAGCTTCCGCCGCTCGGTCTGGCTGAGCTGGGCCGACAGCAGCGGGCTCACGTAGACGGCCCGGTAGAGCTTGACGTTGCCGACGATGTTCCACGGCACGCCCTGGTAGACGACGACGTGGCCGTCCGGCTCGGCGCCGACGAAGTGCGAGCGCCAGAGCCCCCAGGCGGCGAAGCCGCAGAGCCCGACGATCAGCACGAGCGCGAGCACGGCGAGCAGCACGCCGCGGCCGGTGTGCCGCTCGGGCGCCGCGTGCTCCGGCTCCTCCGTCTCGATCACCGGCACGCCGTGGTGCTCGTCGAGCGTCTCCTCGTCGTCGCCCTCGATCGGCGGCAAGGTGACCATGCGCGCCGTGTCCCCGGTGTCGCCGCCCTCGCCGATCTCGAAGAAGACGACGGTGATGTTGTCGTCGCCCCCGCCCTTGTTGGCCGCGCGCACGAGCGCCTTCGCGGCCG
>DASSQK010000079.1:0-8600 GCA_035702555.1 Gaiellaceae bacterium
CGGACTGCTGGCCTCGTCGGTGCTCGTCAGCGGCCTCGTGCTCTACGGCTGGAACGAGAGCTTCGCCAACCGGTTCACGGACATCGTGCTGCTGGCGACGTGGATGACGCTCATCGCCTACGCGTACGCGGCGGCGGCCGAGGTCGTCCTCTTCTACCGCGAGCGCGAGCTGTTCAGCTGGGCCAAGCTCGGGCGCGACACCGTCGTCGCGAGCCTCGCCTTCGCCTACTCGGCGTGGGCGATCTGGGGCTCCGGCGAGGAGTGGCTTGCCAAGGGCTTCATGCTGCTGCTGTTCGGCATCCCCGTCTTCGTGTGGATGAAGTGGCGCGAGTCGCGCCAGCAGGTTCCCGAGCGCATCGACCTCGACCGGGAGCTCTTCAGGAGCCCGGTGCGGCGGCCGCTGCGGCCTCTGAGGAAGCCCGAGCGGAGGACGCCGGTGGGCGTCGGCTCGAAGTGACGAACTACCGCGAAAGGAGGGACGAGATGCGCAAGGTCATCATCGTGGGAGCCGGCGGCCGCGACTTCCACAACTTCAACGTCGCGTTCCGCGGCGACCCCGACACGCAGGTCGTCGCATTCACGGCGACGCAGATTCCCGGGATCGACGAGCGGACGTACCCGCCGGCGCTCGCGGGGCCGCGGTACCCCGAGGGGATCCCGATCCGCCCGGAGGACGAGCTGACGCAGCTCATCCGCGACCACGACGTCGAAGAGGTCGTCCTCGCCTACTCCGATCTCGAGCACGAGACGGTGATGCACAAGGCGTCGATCGTCCTCGCCGCCGGCGCCGACTTCCGGCTGATGGGCCCCGACGCGACGATGCTGCACTCGTCGAAGCCCGTCGTCGCCGTGTGCGCGACGCGAACCGGCTGCGGCAAGAGCCAGACGAGCCGCGCGGTCGGCCGCGCCCTGCTCGACGCGGGGCTCACGGTCGCGCTCGTGCGGCATCCGATGCCGTACGGCGACCTGGAGGCGATGCGCGTCCAGCGCTTCGCCACGCTGCACGACATCGACGCCTCCCACCCGACCGTCGAGGAGCGCGAGGAGTACGAGGAGCCCGTGCGCATGGGCATGGTCATGTACGCGGGCGTCGACTACGAGGCGATTCTGCGGCAGGCGGAGGCAGAGGCGGACGTCGTCATCTGGGACGGCAGGAACAACGACCTTCCGTTCTTCGCGCCCGACCTGCTGATCGTCGTGACCGACCCGCTGCGGCCGGGCCACGAGCTCCGCTACCACCCGGGAGAGGCCAACCTGCGCATGGCCGACGTCGTGGTCGTCAACAAGGTCGACTCGGCGGAGGCGCACAGCATCGAGCAGGTGGTGGAGAACGTCGAGGCGGCCAACCCGATGGCGACGCTGGTCTTCGCCAAGTCGCCGCCGGAGCTCGAGGCGGGGCCGGACCTCGCGGGCAAGCTCGTCCTCGTCGTCGACGACGGGCCGACGCTGACCCACGGCGAGATGCCGTTCGGAGCCGGGCTGGTCGCGGCGCGGAACGCGGGCGCGGCCAAGATCGTCGACCCGCGGCCGTACGCGGTCGGCTCGCTGAAGGACGTCTTCGAGAAGTGGCCGCAGCTGACGAACGAGCTGCCCGCGATGGGCTACTCCGACGAGCAGCTGCGCGAGCTCGAGGAGACGATCAACGCGGTCGACTGCGACGTCGTCGTCACGGGCACGCCGATCGACCTCTCGCGGCTGATCGAGTCGAAGCACCCGATCCGCCACGTGCTCTACGAGCTCGAGGAGGTCGGGGTACCGACGATCGCCGAGGTGCTGGAGCCGATCGTTTCCCAGGCCACGTCCCCGCTCGTCGCAGTTCCCGTGAGCTGATGCGCGGGCGAGGCGGTGTGGGCGCCTCGGCGCCCGCACCGCCGGCGTCCGTAGTCGCCCGCAGCCCGCGCCGGGCTTTCGCCGATGCCCCGCCCGCACCACGGTCCTACGCTCGGTGGAGGAAATGCCCGACCGCAGCCCCCGTGACGGTCTCCGCCTGCGCAAGCTCCTCCGGGCGGCGCGCCGGGGTGACCGCGGGGCGCAGGACCGGCTCGTCCGGGGTCACCTGCCGCTGATCCGCCTGCTCGCCCGCCGCTACCAGGGCTCCGGCCTGCCGTTCGACGACCTGGTGCAGGAGGGGGCGCTCGGGCTGCTCGAGGCGATCGACCGCTACGACCCGGCCCGCGGCAGCGACTTCGCGTCCTTCGCCCGCTTCCGCATCCGGCGGGCGATGCGCAACGCGCTGACGGAGCAGGGGCGGCTGATCCGGCTCCCCAAGCACGTCGTCGAGCGGCGCCGCGCGCTCGATCGCGCGGAGGCGCGGCTGACGGCTGCGGGCGAGCGGCCGACGCTCGCCCAGCTCGCCGCTGCGACCGGCCTGCCGCTCGAGACGGTGCTCGCGACCCGTGCGGCGACGCAGGCGCCTGTGTCGCTCGATGCCCCGGCGCAGCCCGAAGGGCCGGCACTGGAGGCAGTCGTGGCCGACCCGCTTGCAGAGGACCCGCAGGCCGGGACGCTCGAGCGCGAGGGAGCAGCGTCTCTGCGGAGCGCGCTCGCGAAGCTTCCACCGCGGAAGCGCCGGGTCGTCGAGGCCCGTTGGGGAGTGGCCGGCGGCGCGAAGGCCGCCGACGTGGCGCACGAGCTCGGGCTCTCGCCTCGCCGCGTCCACACGCTCGGGCAGGACGCGCTCTATGCGCTCCGCGACGAGCTCGAGCCCGCTCTGGCGCCGGAAGCGCGCCGCGCACGCGGGCTCACCGCCAGGAGGCAGCCGTGAAGAGGATCCTGATCGCGACCGACGGCTCCCCGTCCGCGCAGGAGGCCGTCGACTTCGGCCTCGAGCTCGCGGCCGAGCAGGGCGCGATCGCGACGTTCGTGCTCGTCGTCCCCGCGCTGGACGTGGTGCCGACCGGCGGCTTCGGCCTCACGGCGTCGGCGCCGCACGAGGTGAGCGAGGAGGAGTACGAGCCCCTCGAGCGGGCGCGCGAGCGGGCCGAGAAGGCGGGCGTGCCGGCCTGCACGCGCCTCCTGCGGGGCGACGCCGCGGGCGAGATCGTCGGCTTTGCGAACGCGATCGAGGCCGACCTGGTCGTCGTCGGCTCGCGCGGTCACGGCGCGTTCGCGAGCGCCCTGCTCGGCAGCGTCTCCCGCGGCGTGCTACGCGACGCGCGCCGGCCGGTGGTCGTCGTCCGTGCGGGAAACCCGCAACGCGAGCGGGGATCGTCCGCAGGGAGTTCCCGGCTCGCTACCGATGGCACCCGCGCCGATCGGGCCGACACTCCGCCCACAAAGGTCGAGTAGCTCAAGACTCGACCGCGACGGAAGGAGAGAACGATGAGAAAGGCCCTCGAGATCGGAGGCTTGGTCGCCGCGGTGATCCTGATCGCCTTCGGCATCGCGTCGCTCGTGATGAGCGTGAGCGGCCAGTCGACCGTCAACGACAGCCTGAAGCAGGAGCAGATCACCGGCTCCCCCGACATGACGCCGACCGCCATCGTCCCCGAGGTGAAGGCGGCGAAGGCCGCTCAGACGAAGGTGATCGACCAGCTTCAGGCCGCGGGCGTGAAGATCACGCCGTCCGAGATCACCACCCCGAGCTGCTCGGTCGCCGGGGATCAGGTCTCGAACGGCACGCAGGCCCGCTGCTTCGCGGAGTACATGCGGATCCACACCTTCGGAGCAACCTCCGGATTGACGTACTCCCAGATGGGGCGCTTCATCGCCAAGCCGAACACGCCGATCCAGTACACGGACGGCCTCGGTGGGACGAGTGACGAGAAGTACGCAGCCATGGATCCGAAGACGCAGCAGCCGGTCAACAACGGCCGCCGCGACATCTGGGTCACCTACACGGCACTGACGACGGCGCTGAACTCGAGCTACATGGCCTCGAAGCTCGCGCTCTTCGGCCTGGTCGTCGGAATCGCGCTGCTGCTGGCCGGGATCGGCTTCGGGATCCTGGCGCTGGGCGGCGCGCTGGAGGGAAAGCTGGCCTTCGGCCTTGGGCGCGACGAAGCGACCAAGGGCGGAGTCGCCGCCAGGGCGTAAAAAGCTCCTCTCCGTCGCACACGGCAAGGGCCGCCTCCGGGCGGCCCTTCCGCTTGCCTACTCGCCGTGCTCTTCGAGCAGGCCGCGGTCGAGCGCGTACCGGACGAGCTCGGCCCGGCTGGAGAGCCGGAGCTTCTGCATGATGTGCGCGCGGTGGGTCTCCGCCGTGCGCACCGAGATGAAGAGCTGCTTGGCGATCTCCTGGTTCGTGTGGCCGAGGGCGAGCAGCCGCAGGACCTCGCCCTCGCGCTCGGAGAGCGGGTCCTCTTCCGCGCGCCGCCGCTCCGCCGACTCGGCCGCGACCAGCCGTGCGCCGAGCTCCGGGTCGACGTAGCGGCCGCCGCCGGCCACCTCGCGCACGGCGGCGACGACCTCGCTGTCCGCCGCCTCCTTCAGCACGTAGCCGTTCGCGCCGGCGTCGAACGCCTCTCGCACGTAGCGCGGGTCGTCCTGCATCGACAGCACGAGCACCTTCGTGCCCGGGTTCTCCTGCAGGAGCTGCGGGATGATCTCGAGCCCGCTCCGGTCGGGCATCACGACGTCGAGCAGGATCACGTCGGGCTTGAGCGAGCGGGCCTCGAAGATCGCGTCGCGGGCGTTGCCGGCCTCGCCGACGGGCTCGATCCCCTCGTCGGCCTCGAGCACGAGCTTCAGCCCCGAGCGCACGATCGCGTGGTCGTCGACGATCAGCACCCGCGTCGCGCTCATACCGGCACCTCGAGCGCCACCGTCGTGCCGCTGGTCTCGCTCGACTCGACGGCGAGGGTGCCGTCGAGCAGCTCGATCCGCTCCCGCATCCCGATCAGCCCGATCCCGTCGCTGCGGGCCGCGCCCGGGTCGAAGCCTGTGCCGTCGTCCTCGATCACCGCCTTGATCCTCCCATCCGCGCGGGTCAGCAGCACGCTCACGCGCTGCGCGTGGGAGTGCTTGACGACGTTCGTCAGCGATTCCTGGACGATGCGGTAGATCGCGGTCTCGACCTCCGGCGGAAGCCGCTCGCCGACCCCGCCGGCCTCGAGGTCGACGTCGATCCCGGTCTGCTCGGCAAATGTGTCCGTCAGCCGCTCCAGCGCGGGGACGAGCCCGAAGTCGTCGAGCACCTTCGGCCGCAGCTCGACCGCGAGGCGCCGCACGTCCTGCAGCGTCGCCACCACGAGCTCGCGCAGCTGCGCGACCGACTCGGCCTCGGCGCCCTCGAGCTGCCTCAGGCCGAGCAGGATCGACGTCAGCGCCTGCCCGGTCTCGTCGTGTAGCTCGCGCGCGAGGCGCTGGCGCTCGAGCTCCTGCGCGGCGACGATCCGCCGCAGGGCGTCGCGCTCGACGCGCTCGGAGAGCTCGACGGCCACGGCCGCGCGCGACGCGAACGTCTCGGCGAGCCGGACGTCGTCGTGGGTGAACCGCGCGTCCGCGGCACCGACCTTGTCGTAGGCCGTGAGGACGCCGATCGGCCGTCCGCCCACGAGCAGCGGCACCCACAGCCCGGCGCGGGCGCCGATCCCGCGCGTGAACTCGACGTTCACCTCGGGATCCTCCAGCAGCGAGTCGACCCGCTCGCTGCGGCCCCGCTCGAGCACCTGGCCGGCCTTCGCCCCCGAGCGCGGAACCATGTTGCCGACGAGCCGCTCGGCGTCCTCGCCGGCGGCGGTGACGATCCGCAGCTCGTCGCCACCCGCAGGGAGCGCGACCACCACGAGCCGCGCCGCGAGCAGCTCCTGCAGGCGCTGGGCGAGGAGCTCGAGCAGGACGTCGACATCGGTCTCGCGGGCGAGCGCCCCGCTGACCTCGATCAGCGACTCGAGCTGCCGCGACCAGCGCGTGGACGCCTCGTACAGGCGCGCGTTCTCGATCGCGACCGCTGCCTGGGAGGCGAGCAGCTCCACGAGCTCCTGGTCGGCGTCGGTGAAGTCCTCACCGGCCGCCTTGTCCGTCAGGTAGAGGTTGCCGTAGGCGACCCCGCGCAACAGCACCGGCACGCCGAGGAAGGTCGCCATCGGCGGGTGCTGCGGCGGAAAGCCGACCGAGCGCGGGTCGTCCGCGATGGCGTGCAGGCGCAGCGGGCGCGCGTCGTGGATCAGCGCGCCGAGGATCCCGCGGCCGTGGGGCGGGTCGCCGATGGCCCTGCGCGTCTGGTCGTCGACGCCGTGGGTCACGAACCGCTCGAGCCGCGAGCCGGTCGGGTCGATCACCCCGAGCGCGGCGTAGCGCGCGCCGGTCAGCTCGGCCGCGAGCTCGGTCAGCCGCTGCAGCAGGTTGTCGAGCGACAGCTCGGACGTGAGGGCGAGCCCCGCCTCGAGCAGGGCCCGCAGCCGTAGCTCGCTGGGCGACGCAGACTCCGTCTCCACGAAGTCAGCGTACTCCGGCACGCGGTCAGGCGGCACGTCTCCGGATCTCGCTGCGGGAAACCCGAAACGGCTTCGGTGCTGGCGCTGATGCCCGTCGCGGCCACGACGCCGACGCTCTAGGGGTATCTCGAAGAGAGGAGCCGACTTGGACCGCAGGGCCAGCCCCGATACGCTCCCGGACGTGAGCGAGCCGGCCGCGCCGAGCGCCGAGCAGCCAGCGAACGGGGCCGTCGACGTCATCCTCAAGGACGGCGGCACGCTCCGCCTGCGGCCGCCGGCGGCCGCGGACGAGGAGGCGGTGCTCGAGTTCCTGCGCGGGCTGTCGGAGCGCACGCTCTATCTCCGCTTCCACGGGATCCGGCACGTCGACGCCGCGCTCGCGGGTTCCCTGCTCGAGCCGGACTGGGTCGAGACGGGGGTGCTGGCGGGTTGGCTCGGCGACCGTGTGGTCGGGATCGCGAACTACGTGCGCCTGCGCGACCCGAGCTCGGCCGAGGCCGCGTTCGTGGTCGCAGACTCCGAGCAGGGCAGGGGGATCGGGACGCGCCTGCTCGAGCAGCTCGCCGAGCGCGCGGCGGCGACGGGGGTCACGCGCTTCGTCGCGGAGGTGATGGCCGAGAACCAGGCGATGCTGAGCGTCTTCACGGGCGCAGGCTTCGACGTCGTACGCGAGCTGGAGCACGGCGAGGTCGAGGTGAGCTTCCCGATCGCGTCGACCGAGGCTTTCCAGGAGCGGGTCGAGGAGCGCGACCACGTCGCGGTCGCCGCCTCGCTGCAGCCGTTCTTCGAGCCGTCGAGCGTGGCGGTGATCGGCGCCTCGCGCCGGCGCGGCTCCATCGGCGGCGAGCTCTTCCGCAACGTCCTCGAGGCCGACTTCGACGGCGCCGCCTACCCGGTCAACCGGGGCGGCGAGCCCGTGGCCGGGGTCCGGGGCTACGAATCGATCTCGGAGATCCCGGACGCCGTCGAGCTGGCGGTCATCTGCGTGCCGGGCCCGCGCGTGCTCGAGGCCGCGGAGCAGGCGCTGGACAAGGGCGTGCGCGCGCTCTGCGTGATCTCCTCGGGCTTCGCGGAGACCGGGGCCGCGGGTGTCGAGCGCCAGAAGCAGCTCCTCGCCCTCGTGCGGTCCCACGGCGCGCGGCTGCTCGGGCCGAACTGCCTCGGGATCGCGTCGTCGAAGCCGAAGCTGAACGCGACCTTTGCGCCGCGGGCGCTGCCGCCCGGGCGGATCGGCTTCTCGTCGCAGTCGGGTGCGCTCGGCCTCGCGCTGCTGGAGCAAGGCGAGGGCCTCGGCTTCTCCGCCTTCGTCTCGATCGGGAACAAGGCGGACGTCTCCTCGAACGACCTGCTCGAGTGGTGGGAGGACGACCCCGAGACCGACGTCGTGCTGCTCTACCTGGAGTCATTCGGCAACCCGCGCAAGTTCGCTCGGCTCTCGCGCCGGGTCGCGCGCCGCAAGCCGATCCTCGCGCTGAAGGCCGGCGCGACGGCGGCCGGGGCGAAGGCGGCCAGCTCGCACACCGCCGCGCTCGCGGGCTCCGAGGCCGCGGTCGACGCGCTCTTCCACCAGGCGGGCGTCCTGCGCGCGCGCACGCTCGAGGAGCTCGTCGACGTGGCGGGCCTGCTCTCCGGCCAGCCGCTCCCGCGCGGCCGCCGGGTCGGCGTGCTCACGAACGCCGGCGGGCTCGGGATCCTCTGCGCGGACGCCTGCGAGGCGGCCGGCCTCGAGCTGCCCGAGTTGGCGCAGGAGACACGCGACGCGCTGGCCGAGGCCCTGCCCGGCGACAGCAGCGTCGCGAACCCCGTGGACATGCTCGGCTCCGCCACGGGCGCGACCTACGAGCGGGCGATCCCGCCGCTGCTCGCCGACCCCCGGCTCGACGCGCTGGTCGTGCTGTTCGTGCCCCCGGTCGTCGCCGGCGCGCCGGAGGTGGCGGCCGCCATTCGCCGCTCGGTCGAGTCGGCGCAGAGCGACAAGCCGGTGCTCGCGGCCGTGATGAGCGCGGAGGGGACGCCGCTCGAGCTGGTCGAGTCCGACATCCCGAGTTTCGCGTACCCCGAGTCCGCCGCCCGCGCGCTGGGGCTCGCCGCGGACCGGGCCGAATGGCTGCGCCGCCCGGCGGGGACGGTTCCCGAGCTCGACGCCATCGACCGCGGCGCGGCGCAGGCCGTCGTCGACGCCGCGGGCGAGGGCTGGCTCGACCCGGCGCAGACGCGCGCGCT
>DASSQK010000080.1:0-9710 GCA_035702555.1 Gaiellaceae bacterium
CGCAGGATCTCCAGCCGCTCGCGCGTCACCTCGCCGATGATCCGGATCGCGAGCCCCGGCCCGGGGAACGGCTGGCGCCAGACCATCCGCTCCGGCAGCCCGAGCTCCTCGCCCACGCGCCGCACCTCGTCCTTGAACAGCAGCCGCAGCGGCTCGACGAGTTCCATCTCCATGTCCTCGGGGAGGCCGCCGACGTTGTGGTGCGACTTGATCGTGGCCGCGACCGACGCGTCGCCGCCCGACTCGATCACGTCCGAGTAGAGCGTCCCCTGGACGAGGTATTTGACCTCCCCCAGGCGCCGAGACTCCTCCTCGAAGACGCGGATGAACTCCTCGCCGACGGCCTTCCGCTTCAGCTCGGGGTCGGAGACGCCGTCGAGCCGCGCGAGGAATCGCTCCTCCGCCGAGACGTGCACCAGCGGCACGTGGAAGTGGCCCTCGAACGTCTCGACCACCTGCGCGGCCTCGTCCTTGCGCAAGAGGCCGTGGTCGACGAAGACGCAGACGAGCTGGTCGCCGATCGCCTTGTGCACCAGCAGCGCGGCAACCGCGGAGTCGACGCCACCGCTCAAAGCGCACAGCACGCGCGCCGAGCCCACCTGCGCGCGGATCCGTTCGACCTGCTCCTCGATCACCGCCGCGGCCGTCCAGGTCGGCGGCGCGTCGGCCACGCCGTAGAGGAAGTTCTTCAGCAGCTCCTGGCCGTGTGGCGTGTGCACGACCTCGGGGTGGAACTGCACGCCGTACAGGCGGCGCTCGGTGTCCTCGAAGGCGGAGACCGGAGCCGCGGGCGACCCCGCGGTGACGCGGGCACCGGCAGGCGGCGCGGCCACCGAGTCGCGGTGTGACATCCAGCCGATCTGCTCCTCGGGCAGGCCGGTGAACAGCTCGCTCTCGCCCTCCGCCCGCACCTCCGTCTTGCCGAACTCCGAGACGCCGGTGCGCTCGACCGAGCCACCGAGCTCCTGCGCCATCAGCTGCATCCCGTAGCAGATGCCGAGCGTCGGCACGCCGAGCGAAAAGAGCTCCGGATCCACGCGCGGCGCCCCCGCCGCGTACACCGACGCGGGGCCGCCCGACAGCACCAGGGCGCGCGGTCGCCGCGCTCGCGCCTCGGCCGCGGTGATCGAGTGCGGCACGAGCTCCGAATAGACGCGCGCCTCCCGCACCCGCCGCGCGATCAGCTGCGCGTACTGCCCGCCGCAGTCGAGGACGAGTACCGGGCGATCCTCCGGCGAGGGCTCCGGAACCGGCAGCGGCAGGACCTCTGCCACGCCTAGCCCATCCCGACCCGCTGGGCCTGCTGCAGCGACTTGCCCTCGGTCTTGATCGCCGGCGCGAGCATCACCTCGGCCTTCTGGAAGTCGTGGATCGACTCGTAGCCGCACGTCGCCATCGACGTGCGCAGCGCGCCCATCAGGTTCAACGTCCCGTTGTTCTCGCGGGCGGGGCCGATCACGATCTCCTCGAGCGTCGCGTTCTGCTCGACCGCCACCCGTGCGCCGCGCGGGAGCGTCGGGTGGAAGGTCGCCATCCCCCAGTGGAAGCCGCGGCCCGGCGCCTCCTTGGCCCGCGCCAGCGGCGAGCCGATCATCACCGCGTCCGCACCGCAGGCGACCGCCTTGGAGATGTCGCCGCCGGTGCGCATCCCGCCGTCGGCGATCACGTTCACGTACTTGCCGGTCTCGAGCAGGTGCTGCACCCGCGCGGCCGCCGCGTCGGCGATCGCCGTGGCCTGCGGGACGCCGACCCCGAGCACGCCGCGCGTCGTGCACGCCTGCCCGGGCCCGACGCCGACGAGCACGCCCTCCGCGCCGGTGCGCATCAGGTGGAGCGCGGTCTGGTACGAGGCGCAGCCGCCGACGATGGTCGGGATCGGCAGCGCCGAGATGAACTCCTTCAGGTTGAGCGCGTGGCCGTTGGAGGAGACGTGCTCGGCCGAGACGACGGTCCCCTGGATGACGAGGACGTCGAGCCCTGCCTCCAGCGCGAGCTCGTAGTGGTCGCGCACCTTCTGCGGCGTCAGCGAGCCGGCGGCCAGCACGCCCGCGGCCTTGATCTCCTCGATCCGCTTCGCGATCAGCTTCGGCTCGACCGGCCGCGCGTAGATCTCCTGCATCCCCGCGGTCGCCTTCTCCTTGGACAGCTTGGCGATCTTCTCGAGCTCCTTCTCCGGGTTCTCGTAGCGCGTGAAGATGCCCTCGAGGTTGAGCACGCCGAGGCCGCCGAGCTCGCCGAGCTTGATTGCCACCTCCGGCGAGACGACGCCGTCCATCGCCGAGGCGATCAGCGGCAGCTCGAGCAGGTGCGGCCCGAGCTTCCAGCCGATGTCGACGTCCTGGGGATCGCGCGTGCGCCGCGAGGGCACGATCGCGATGTCGTCGAACCCGTACGCCTGCCGAGCCTTCTTCCCTCGCCCGATCTCGATCTCCACCCGGCTTACCTCCCCTTGAAGCAGAAAGGCCCAGGCGTGTCGTTCGCCCGGGCCGAAGAACCGTTGCAGCCGCCGTCTCTCAAGTGGACGGCGATCGTAGCACCGCCCCTGGACGGCCTACCGTCTGCGGAGGTACCCGACGCAGAACACGTTCGGGCAGTGCGCGACCTTCACCGCCGTGCCGGTGACGTCGCGGTACGAGACGAGCGGCAGGCCGTCGGCGCCGATCGTCAGCGACGTGTACCAGCCGACCGTCCCGGCGCTGTCGACGGTCGTCGAGGTCGCGGCCGAGCAGGCGACGTCGACGCAGTGCGCGACCTTGAGGTCGAGGTTCGAGCCGCTGCTGTCGTAGTAGGAGATGACGCCGAGCCCGTCGATGCCGATCGAGCTCGAGGTGTACTGGCCGACGAGGCCGGCCGAGTCGAGCGTCGAGGTCGTGGCCGCCGAGCAGGTGACGTTCGAGCAGTGCGCCGCCTTCAGGTCGCCGTTGCCGTTGTCGTAGTAGCTCACGAGGCCGAGGCCGTCGGCGCCGACCGTGACGGAGGTGTCGAAGCCGACCGAGGGGCCGTTGTCGGCCGTCCACGTCGTCGACGCAGTGCACGCGACGTTCGAGCAGTGGGCGACGCGCAGCCGCGTGTTCGTCGAGTCGCTGTAGCTGACGAGCCCCAGGCCGTCCGCCCCGATCGCGATCGACGAGGAGCGGCCGACGTCGTTGGCCGTGTCGACCGCCGTGGTGACCGCGGACGAGCAGGCGAGGTTCGAGCAGTGCGCGACGTCCAGGTCGCCGCCGGTACCGTCGTAGTAGCTGATCAGGCCGAGGCCGTCGGTGCCGACGGTGATCGACGTCTGGGAGTCGCCGACCTTGCCCGAGGCGTCGACGGTCGCGGTCGTGAAGGCGCTGCAGGCGAGGTTGGTGCAGTGCGCGACCTTCAGGTTGTTGTTGGTCGCGTCGAGGTACGAGATCAGCCCGAGCCCGTCCGCACCGACCGTGATCGAGGGGTAGCGGCCGACGTTGCCGGTCGAGTCCAGCACGGTCGTCGTCGCCGCGGAGCAGGTCGCGTCGGCGCAGTGGACGGCCTTCAGGTCGTTGTTGTTGGAGTCGAAGACGGCGACGAGCGGCAGCCCGTCGGAGCCGGAGATCACCGACGAGAAAGCGCCGTCGAAGCTGAGCGAGCGCGCGACGACGTTCGCGCGACCGAGGTTCAGCAGCCCGAAGCCGCCCGGCGGGCCGACGAGCCCCTGCGCGCCGGTCGCGCCCTTCGGGCCGGCGGGGCCGGTCGTTCCCTTCAGCCCACGCGGGCCGACGGTGCCGGCCGGGCCCTGCGGGCCGACGGGGCCGGCAGGGCCGCGCGCTCCCTCGGCGCCTGGCGGGCCAGTGACTCCGGGGAACACGGAGGCCGGGAACTTGCCGTTCTTGCCCAGCGGCAGGAGCTTCCCCGCCTTCGGCTTCTTCGAGGCGCCTATGCCGGCGACCTTCGCCGCGTTCTTCGCGAACAGCGCGACGCGCACCGCGCCCTGCATGGCCGCGACGCCCTGGGAGCTGGCGCTGAGCACGGCGAGAACGAGCGCCGCCGCAGACAGCACCACGGGGAGGTGCCGGCGATTCATCGCCGTGCAGGTATCGGCCGGGCGTGCCGGCGGCTTTAGTCGCCGGAGACGGGCTCGAGCTCGGCGACCTCGACCGCGCCCACGAGGCGCCCGGACTCCCGGGGCTCGAAGCGGCCCGCGCCGACCTCCAGCGTCGAGGCGGCGCCCGCCGCGACGGCGCTGCGCAGGGCCTCCTCGTCGGAGCGGCCGTCGAGCCGCGCCGCCACGAACGCGGCGAGCAGCACGTCGCCCGAGCCGACCGCCGAGACCGGCTCGACGCGCGGCGCCGAGGCGCGGTAGAGGCTCGCGTGCCGGTCGGCCTTGAGCAGTGCCCAGCAACCGGTCTCGCGTGTGATCAGGACGTTGCGCGCGCCCATCTCCGCGATCGTCTCCAGGCCGGTCGTGAAGTCGTCGTCGTCGTGGAACTCCTGGCCCACGAGCGCCTCCGCCTCGCGCTGGTTCGGCGAGACGAGCAGCGGCTCGGCCTGGACGCCGTGGCGCAGCGGCTCGCCCTCGGAGTCGAGCACCGTCTGCGCACCGCGGCGGTTCAGCTCGCGCACCGCCTCGCCGTAGAAGTCGTCGCCGATCCCGCGCGGCAGCGACCCGGCGAAGATCACGTAGTCCGCGCCCTGCGAGAGGTAGGCCAGCTTCTCGAGCAGCGTCTCGAGCTCGTCGGCGTCGACGTGCGGACCCCACTCGTTCACCTCGGTGTAGCTCCCGCCGGCCGGGTCGACGATGGCCGTCGACGTGCGCGACTCGCCCTCGATGCGGACGAAGTCGTTGAGGATCGCCTCCGCCGTCAACTCCTCGACGATGCGGGTGCCGGTGCGGCCGCCGGCGAGGCCGGTCGCGACGACGGGCACGCCGAGCCGCTTCAGCGCGCGGGCGATGTTGATCCCCTTGCCGCCCGCGAGGGTCAGGCCCGCGCTGGCGCGGTGGCGCTGCCCGCGCTGGAAGTTCGGCACGGTCAGCGTCCGGTCGATCGCCGCGTTGACGGTGACCGTGACGATCACGAGAACCACCCGGCCATGTGGTGCAGGGTACGCCGCGCATACCAGCCGGCGCGGCCGGCGAGCCCAGGGCGGGAGACCGACCGCCCGGCGACGAGCGCAACCGCGCCGACGAGCTTCCCGCGCTGGAGGAGCTGAACCTGGCCGAGCTCCTGGCCCTTCGTCACCGGCAGGCGGGCCGCGTCGGGCGCGACCACGCGCCGCACGAGCGGAAAGTCGACGCGCACCGACGGCGAGAGCGAGCGCCTCGCGACGAGCGCGAGCGGCTTGCGGCCGTACCCGAGCTCGGCCTGCGCGTACGCCCTGCCGCGGACGACGACCGGTGCGGGGCGGTAGCGCGAGAAGCCCCAGTCGAGCAGCTTCGTCAGGTCGGCGTTGCGGACGTAGCGGTCCGGGCTGCCGAGCAGCGTGGCGTAGACCGTGACCCCGGCGCGGCGCGCGGCCGCCACCTCGTTCCAGCCCGCCTCCGCGGTGTGGCCGGTCTTGACGCCGAAGATCCCGGGATACCGCCCGAGCAGGTCGTTCCAGGTGTGCAGCGTCCGGCCGCCGGAGATCGAGGCGGAGCGCATGCGGACGATCTGCCGCACGAGCGGCCGGTGCATGACGATCCGCGCGAGCAGGGTCACGTCGCGGGCGCTCGAGACGTGGCCGGGGGCGTCGAGGCCGTCGGGGCGGACGAAGTGGGTGCTGCGGAGCCCGAGCTTCCTCGCGCGCGCGTTCATCAGCGCGACGAAGCGCTCCTCACTGCCGCGGCCGACGTAGGAGGCGAGCGCGTCGGCGGCGTCGTTGGCGCTCTGGATCAACGCCGCCTCGAGCAGCTCCCGCACCGTCAGCCGCTCGCCCGCGCGCAGGTTGGCGCTCGACTCGCCGACGCTCGCGGCGAACGGGCTGACGACCACGACGTCGTCGGGCTTCGTCCGCTCGAGCGTCAGCAGGACTGTCATCAGCTTGGTGATGCTGGCGACCGGGACCGAACGGGTCGCGTTCCGCGCCGCGAGGACCTCCCCCGTGGTGCCGTTCTCGATCACGAATGACCGGCCCCTGACCTGCGGGGGAGCGGCGAGCACGGGGGCCGCGAGCGCGAGGGCGGCGGCAACGGCGGCGAGGCCCTTCACGGCGGCCGCTGAGTCTATTTCACGCGCACGCGCTGCCCGACGCTCAGGTTCGTGGGCTGGATCCTCGGGTTCAGCGCGACCAGCTGCGCCACCGTGGTGTCGAACTTGATCGCGACGTCGCTGAGCGTCTCACCCGCTCGCAGCCGGTAGAAGCGCCGCTGCCCGGGCGCGACGGCGGTCACCGTCGCCACCGTGGCGCTCGGCGCCGTGCTGCTCGCGCGTGTGGGGTCGCTGCGCAGGCCGTCGCGGACGAGCAGGACCGCGATCGTCGCCGCGGCCAGGAACGCGACCGGCGCGCCGTATCGCTTCGCCTGGTCACCCCAGCCGCGCGCCACTGGGCTACCAGCCGGAGACGGCCCAGACCTCGCGCCGGAGCCGTGCCGCCTCGAGCGCGGCCGCCGCACGCCAGTCGTCGTTTCCGTTTCGGTAGGCGTAGATCACGCTGCGCGCGGCGTTGACGAGCGCGCTCGCGGGGCCGCTCGTGAACGCCCGCGCGAGGTCGGCCGGCGTGGCCCCCTGCGCGCCGACCCCGGGGAGCAGCAGGATCGCCTGCGGGAGCAGCCGCCTCGCCTCCCCGACGGCGCGTGGGTGCGTGGCGCCGACGACCGCGCCGACGCTGGAGAGCCCCCGCTCGCCGACGAGCTCCTCGCCGAGCTCGTGCACGAGCAGCGCGACGTGCTGCCAGAGCGGGCGGCCGTCCGAGAGCACGAGCTCCTGGACGTCGGCGCCACCCTCGTTCGAGGTCTTGACGACGCAGAAGATGCCGCTGCCGTGGCGCCGGCACGCGCCCAGGAACGGCTCGAGCGAGTCCCGCCCGAGGTAGGGGTTCAGGGTCATCGCGTCGGCGAGCGGCGGCGACTCGCCCCGCGGCTCGAGGTAGGCGGCCGCGTAGGCGCGCGAGGTCGAGCCGATGTCGCCCCGCTTCGCGTCCGCGAGCACGAGCAGCCCCGCCGAGCGTGCGTAGGCGCAGACGTCCTCGAACGCGCGCAGGCCGTCCGCGCCGAGCGCCTCGAAGAACGCGAGCTGCGGCTTGACGCCGACGACGTGCGGCGCGACCGCGTCGACGATCCCGCGGCAGAAGCGCCCGCAGGCGTCGGCGGCGGCCTCGCGCGAGAGATGGGCGTCGCCCGCCAGCTCGACCGGGAGCAGGTCGGGCCTCGGGTCGAGCCCGACGAGCAGCTGCGAGCGCTTCCGCTCGACCGCCTCGGCGAGGCGGTCGGGGAACAGCGCGGTCGCGACTGCAGGCTCGGCGCCCACTGGCGCGGAGGCTACCGGGCGTTCCGGCCGTGGAACGAGTGAGGGCCGCTCTCGCGGCCCTCAGCCAATCCTTCGGGAAGCGGCGGTCTCAGCCCGCCGCCGCCTCAGCCGCCCTTGACGGCGGTCTTCAGCGAGCTTCCTGCCGAGAACTTCGGCACCGTCGCCGCCGGGATCGTGACCTTCTCGCTCGGGTTGCGCGGATTGACGCCCTGGCGCTCCTTGCGGTGCTGGGTCGAGAACTTCCCGAAGCCGGTGAAGTTCACCTCGCCGTGGCTGCGCAGCACGTCGGTGATCGAGTCGAGCACCGCGTCGACCGCGTCAGCGGCCTCGCGCCTCGACAGATTCGACTTCTGCGCCACCCGATCGACGAACTCTTGCTTGGTCACAGTCGCTCCTCTCCTCCCGCTTTCCTAGGTAGGACCACGGCGCAAGACCCTAGCAGGGTTAGCCATTCGGCTCAACCATGCGGTTTGCGGCGCTTTTGGGTGCCTCGAGCAGCTCGGAGGCGCGGAAAAGCGCCCGCAGGCGCACCCCGACGCGCGCGAGCGCATCGGCTCCACCCTCCTCCCGGTCGACCACGCAGACCGCCGTTCCGACGTCGAGGCCGGCCTCGCGCAGCGCCTCGACGGCCTCGATCGCGGCGCCCGCCGAGGTGACGACGTCCTCCACCAGGCAGACCCGCTCGCCCGGCTCGAAGACGCCCTCGAGCCGGTTCGCGGTGCCGTAGTCCTTGGCCGCCTTGCGCACGATCAGGAACGGCAGCCCCGACGCGAGCGAGGCTGCGGCCGCGAGCGCGACGGCGCCGAGCTCGGGCCCCGCGAGGCGCGCCGCCTCGGGCTCGTGCTCTCCCACGGTGGCCGCGATCAGCCCGCCGAGCGGGGCGAGCACGTCCGGGCGCGTCTCGAAGCGGTACTTGTCGAGGTAGTAGCGCGAGCGGCGGCCCGAGCGCAGCACGAAGTCGCCCTCGAGGTACGCGTGCTCCCGCAGCGCCGCGCCGAGCTCGCGGCGCTCCACTAGCGGCGGGCCGCGGCGAGCAGCTCGCGCGCCTGGGCCAGGAGGCGGTTCGCGTCCGGCGAGCCCTGCGTCAGCGTCACGAGCGAGCCGTCGCTGAAGTAGAGCTCGGCGCGCTCGCGGCGGCTCCCTGCGCGGCGGCGCATCAGGACCGCACCGGCGGCCGTGCCGGCCGCGACCGCGGCCACCGCGACCGCCCTACGACGCGGCATCGTCCTTCTTCTTCCGCGTCGTTGTCCGCTTCGGCGGCGCCGGCCGCTTGGCGCGCGGCTTGGGCTTGGGCGTCGCCTTCGGCTTCGGCTTCGGTTTCGCCTTTGGCTTCGCCTCGGCCCCGGGGTCGCCGAACCCGCGCAGGCAGGTCTTGAGGTCGTAGAAGACGAGCCCGACCGTCGGCTCGGGCCCGGTGGTCGCGGCGATCAGCCGGTCGGCGTCGCGCACCACGAACACGGTCCCGTCCGGGAACGCCGCGTCGAGCTGGACGAGCTCCTCGCCGCCGTGTCCCTCCGCCGTGCGGAACAGCTCGAGCGCCTTCGCGGCGAGGGTGCCGGCGCGCTCGTCGTCGACGACCGAGCCGAGCACGGTTCCCTCGCGGTCGAAGACGACCGCGGCCTCGATCTGCGTCGAGATCTCGGTCAGGTGAGCGAGTGCGTCGGCGGGCGGCGCCACGCGCCTGACGCTAACACAGCCAATCCGCAGCCCATACTCCCGGCTGATGCCGGCGCTGCCCCAGCCGCTGGGCAAGTTCTTCGACGACCGCGGCCCGCACCTCGCCGCGATGATCGCGTACTTCGCCCTGCTGTCCTTCGTGCCGCTGCTCTTCCTGACGATCTCGCTGCTCTCGATCGCGGGGCGGGCGGACGAGTCCAGCTACCTGGTGACAGAGCTGAAGCGCGCGTTCCCCGGGAGCTCCATCTCGTCGATCGTGCACACCGTGCGCGAGATCGAGCGGCACGCGACCGCGCTCGGGATCCTCGGCGGCGCGGCCCTGCTCTGGACGTCCCTCTCGCTCTTCAGCGTCCTCGAGTCGGCGTTCAACATCGTCTACGGCCAGCCGAACCGGTCGTTCCTGCGCGGGAAGCTGCTCGCGGTCGCGCTGATGCTGCTCTCGCTCGTGATGCTCTTCGTCGGCCTGCTCGTCGGCTCGTTCGGCTTCGACCTGCTCAAACGCTACGCCGGCGGCGTGGCGAGCAACTCGTACGTCGCGTACGGGGTGTCGGTGGTGGTGTCGCTCGTCGCGGTGTTCGTGTTCCTCGTGGCCGTCTACTACTTCCTCACGAACGTCGAGCACTCGTTCGC
>DASSQK010000081.1:0-16274 GCA_035702555.1 Gaiellaceae bacterium
ACCGCGACGCTCGAGCAGCTGGACACGCTTCCTGGAGTCGGTCCGGCGACAGCCCAGAAGATCCTCGACTACCGCGAGAAGCACGGCGCGTTCTCCTCGGTCGACGAGCTCGATGCGGTTCCGGGCATCGGCCCCAAGCGAATGGAGCAGCTCCGCGAGCTGGTCGTTCCGTGACTACCTCGCCGCAGCGATATGCCGCAGCGCTCTGCGTCGGGCTCGCCGCCGCGAACCTCGTTCGCGGACCCGCCGTCGTCGCGCTCGGCTCCGCTGCGGTGCTCGGTGCAGCCGCGGTCGTGGTCGCCGACCCGCACCGCTCGCTCGCCCTCGTGGGCGCGCTGGTCGTGCTCGGCTGGTGGTGGGGCAGCGCGCGTCTCGACGCTCTCGATCGCAGCGAGCTCCTCGCGCGCGTCGACACCTCGGAGCGAACCGACCTCACCGTAACCGGGCCCACGCGCCGGTCGCGCTTCGAGCTCCGTGTCCCCGCGGAGGCGCGGCGGTTCGGCCGCTTCCGCCTCCGTGAGGCGGTCCTGCTCGAGCTGCCCGTCGGCCGGTCGCCGCCACAGGGAGCCATCATCGAGACCGTCGCGACGGTGCGCCGCCCGCGCCCCGCGAAGCACGGGTTCGACGAGTCCACCTGGCTCAGACATCACGGCGTCCACGTGGTGCTCCACGCGGATCGCTGGCGCCTCGTCGGACACCGCGGCGGCATCGGCGGGATCGCAGACCGCCTCCGCGCCGGCCTCGGCGGGTCGATCGCCCCCGGCCTCGAGGGTGACCGACGCGGCATCGTCGAGGGCGTCGTGCTGGGCGACGAGCAGTCGTTGCCGCCAGACCTACGCCAGGATTTCAGGTCGTCCGGGCTCTACCACCTGCTCGCGGTCTCCGGACAGAACGTCGTGCTCGTGGCCGCGGGCGCCCTCGCGCTGGCATGGCTGCTCGGCATCCCGCGCTGGCTCGGCCAGCTCGGTGCGCTGGGGGCCATCGCCGCCTACGTCCTGGCGGTCGGGGCGCAACCGTCGGTGATCCGAGCGGGCGTCTCCGGCGCGCTCGTCTCGCTGGCGTGGCTCGCCGCGCGTCCGGCGGACCGGTGGCACTTCTTCCTGCTCGGCGCGCTCGTCCTGCTCGCATGGAACCCGTATGCGCTGCTCGACCCGGGGTTCCAGCTCTCGTTCGCAGCGGTAGCGGCCATCTTCCTGCTCACGCCGCGGCTGCTTCGTCGGCTGGAGGGCTACCCGATCCCCGCGAGCCTCGCAGCAGTGATCGCCGTCTCGACGGCGTGCGGCGTCGCCACGGCGCCGATCCTCTGGCTCCAATTCCATGCCGTGCCGCTTCTGACCGTTCCCGCGAACGCGCTCGCGGCGCCTGTCATCGCGCCGCTGCTCGGTCTCGCCTTCGCCGCCGCTCTGGCGGGCCTCGTCTTCCCGCCCGCCGCGGAGGCGCTCGCCTGGGTGAACGGCTGGTGCGCCGCCTACCTTGCCGCCTGCGCGCGCGTTGTCGCGGCACTTCCCGGAGCTCAGGTCACCTCCGGCCGGTCGCTCGTCGAGCTCCTGGTCGTTGCAGCCGTGGCCGCCGCCTATGCTTGGCGCCGGTGGCTGAGCTCCAACCCGCGTACCTGATCATCGGCACCGACCGCCCGAAGGTGACGCGTGCGCTCCGTCGCCTCCGCGACCGGGTCGGCGAGGCCGCAACCGAGCACCTCAGCGCGCACGACGCCCGGGGCGATGACGTCGCGGCCGCCTGCAACGCCCTCGGGCTCTTCACGGTCGAGCGGCGGCTCGTCGTCGTCGACAGCGTCGAGCGCTGGAAGGCAGACGACGTCAAGGCGGTCGCCGAGTACCTCGCACGCCCGGCGCCGACGACGGTCCTGACGCTCGTCGGCGACGAGGTCAAGAAGGACTCGGCGCTCGCGAAGGCGGTCGCGAAGGCGGGCAAGGTGCTCGTGTACGACATCCCGACGAAGGGGCGCGGCAGCAAGGCCGACCTCCCGAAATGGGTCGAGCAGCAGTTCCACGAACGCGGCATCCAGGTCGACCGGGACGCCGCGCGGGCGCTGGTCGAGCTCGTGGGGGAGAACGCCGACGAGATCCTGACTGAGGTCGACAAGCTCACGACGTGGGCCGCGGGCGAGGCCATCCACGAGCGTGAGGTCGCAGACCTGGTCCCTGCGCGCGCCGAGGTTCCGCCGTTCGACCTCACCGACGCGTGGGGGAGACGCGACGTCCCGGCGGTCCTCGCGGCGAGCGAACGCCTCGTCGAGCGCTCGGGCGACGCGCCGCGCGACGTCTTGCTGCGAACGTCGGGCCTGCTCACGAACCACGTCTCGCGCGTCCGCGAGTGTCAGGCGATGGACGCGGAGGGCATCCCGCCGTCGGCCGGGGCCGCGCGCCTGAAGCGGAGCCCCTACTACGTCCGGAAGCTCTACGAGCAGGCCCGAAACTTCAGCTCCGACGAGCTCGGTGACGCAGTCGTGCGGCTCGCCGAGCTCGACTGGGCGCTCAAGGGCGGCAGCAAGCTGCCGGGCGAGCTCGTCTTCGCCCGCACGCTCGTCGAGATCACCCGCGGCGAGGCCGCGGCGCCCGTCGCCTAGTTCGAAGAGGAGCCGGAGGCGAGCTTCGCGGCCTGCGACTTCTTGCGCGACGCGGCGTTCCGGTGCAGGGCCCCGCGCGCGGCAGCCTTGTCGATCCAGCGCACGAGCGTCCGGTGCTCCTCGTCGATGCGCTCGCGGTCGCCCTCCTCGACGGCCGCGCGCAGCCGGCGGGTGAACGTCTTGACCGTCGAGGCGTAGCGCAGGTTCTCGAGGCGCTCCTCGGAGGCGATCCGGACCCGCTTCTTCTGCTGCTTGATGTTCGGCATGGCGTGAAAATGCCCGCTGAGCGGGCGGTGCGATGGTAGCAGCGCGCGGCGGATCCGGCTGAGCTCGTTCCTATACTCGCGCGCGTGGACGAGGAACCCGCGGCCCGCGGCCGACGGCTGGCGTGGTCGACGGCGATCTTCGGGCTCGCCACCGGGCTCTCCCGCATCCTCGGCCTCGTCCGCGAAATCGTAGCCGCCTACTACTTCGGCACCAAGGGCCGCATCAACGCCTTCACGGTCGCCTTCCAGGTGCCGAACCTCGTCCGCTCGCTCGTCGCGGACGCGGCGCTCTCGTCGGCGTTCGTCCCGGTCTTCAGCGAGCTGCTGGAGCGCGGCGACCGCAAGCGCGCCTGGCGCGTCGCGTCGACGCTCTTCTGGCTGATGCTGCTCGGCCTCGGCGCGCTGAGCGCGCTGCTGATCGTGCTCGCGCCGCTGATCATCGCGCCCTTCGGCGACCCCGGCGGCGACAAGCAGCTGGCGATCGGCCTCTCGCGCGTCCTCTTCCCGATCGTCGCGCTGCTGGGGGTCTCCGGCGTGATCGTCGGGATCCTCAACAGCTACGAGCACTTCACCGTCCCGGCGCTGTCGCCGGTCTTCTGGAACATCGCGATCATCATCGGGCTCGTCCTCGGCGTGCCGCGCGCGGACTCGATCAACACGCAGCTCTACGTCTACGCCGTCTCGATCCTGATCGGGACGGTGATCCAGGTGCTGCTGCCGGTCCCGTGGCTGCGGGGACTCGACGGACGGCTACAGCTCCTGCTCGACTGGCGCGACCCGGCCGTCCGGCAGGTGTTCGTGCTGATGGTGCCGGTGACGATCGGGCTCGGCCTGATCAACTTCAACCTCGTCGTCGACTCGATCTTCGCCTCGCGCCTGATCGACCCGGAGCTCGCGCCGACTGCGATCGACAAGGCGTTCCGCGTCTACATGCTTCCGCAGGGCGTGTTCTCCGTCGCCGTCGCGACGGTCCTGTTCCCCTCGCTCTCGCGGCTGGCGGCACGCGGCGACCTCGACGGCTTCCGGCACACCGTCGGGCTCGGCCTGCGGCAGATCGCCTTCCTGCTCGTCCCGGCCAGCGTCATCTCGGCGATCCTGGCCGAGCCGATCGTGCGCCTGCTCTACCAGCGCGGCCAGTTCGAGCCGTCCCAGACGCACGTCGTCGCGGGTGCGCTCGCCGCCTTCGCCGCCGGCCTCACCTTCAACGGCACGATGCTGATGCTGAACAGAGCCTTCTTCAGCCTCCAGTCGCCGTGGATCCCCACGTGGGTCGCGCTCGGCAACCTCGGCCTGAACGCCGTCCTCGACGCGGTCTTCTACCGCTTCGGCACCTGGGGGATCCCGCTCTCGACGACGCTCGTGAACATCGCCGGCACGGCCGCGTTGCTCGAGCTGCTGCGCCGGCGCCTGCACCGGATCGAGTTCGCCGAGACAGCGCGCACCTTCGGGAAGGTCGTCGTCGCGTCCGCGGTGACCGGCGGCGTCGCGTACGGCTGCTGGCGCGGCCTCGACGAGGGCCTCGGCCGGTCGCTCTGGGCCCAGATCGTCTCGCTCGGCATCGCGCTCGCCGCCGCCGTGGTCGCCTACGCGCTCGCCTGCCGCACGCTGCGCGTGCGCGAGCTGGCGGCGCTCCTGTCGCTGCGCCGCCGCGGCACGGCGACGTGATCGAGTTCGAGCCGCTCCGTCGCAAGCACCTGCCGCTGCTGCGCGAGTGGCTGGCCCGTGAGCACGTCCGCCGCTGGTGGCGCGACGACGGCCAGAGCCTCGAGCACGCCGAGGACGCGCTCGCCGGACGCGACCCGACCGAGTACTTCCTGATCGTCCTGGACGGGCGGCCGGTCGGGATGATCGAGACGTATCTCGTCGCCGACAACCCGGACTGGGGCGCCACGATCGGCGAGGGCGAAGGCGCGGCCGGGCTCGACCTCTTCATCGGCGAGGAGGACGCCGTCGGCCGCGGCGTCGGGCCACAGGTCCTGGCGCAGTTCGCCCGCGACGTCGTCTTCGCACGGCCCGGGACGCAGGCGGTGGTGGCCACGGTCGAGGAAGAGAACCGCCGCTCGTGGCGCGCGTTCGAGAAGGCCGGCTTCCGCCACGCGCGAGACGTCGAGGAGGACGGCCTCCCGCACCGCTTGATGCGCCTCGAGCGCCGCTACGCTCAGTAGCCCATGGAGCTCGACCGCATCCGCAACTTCTCGATCATCGCGCACATCGACCACGGCAAGTCGACGCTCGCCGACCGCATCCTCGAGCTCACCGAGACGGTGACCGGCCGCGAGATGCGGGCGCAGGTACTCGACTCGATGGAGCTCGAGCGCGAGCGCGGCATCACGATCAAGGCCCAGGCCGTGCGCGTGACCTGGAAGGGGCACGAGCTGAACCTGATCGACACGCCCGGCCACGTCGACTTCACCTACGAGGTCTCGCGGTCGCTGCAGGCGTGCGAGGGCGCGCTCCTCGTCGTCGACGCGGCGCAGGGCACGGAGGCGCAGACGGTGGCGAACGCCTACCTCGCGATCGAGAACGACCTCGAGATCGTCCCGGTCGTGAACAAGATCGACCTCCCGCAGGCCGATCCCGACGGCGCCGCCGCGGAGATCGCGGAGCTCGTGGGCGAGGACCCGGAGCGCGTGCTGCGGATCTCGGCCAAGACCGGCGACGGCATCGCGGAGGTCCTGGACGCGCTCGTGGAGCGGATCCCGCCCCCGTCCGGCGACCTCGCCGCGCCCGCGCGCGCGCTCATCTTCGACTCCTCCTACGACCAGTACCGGGGCGTCGTCGCGTTCGTGCGGGTCGTCGACGGGTCGTTCGCCGCGCGCGAGCCGCTTCGCGCGATGGCGCAGGGCACGCGCTTCGAGTCGGAAGAGGTCGGGTTCTTCTCGCCGACGATGCGCGCCGCCGAGGCGCTCGGCGCCGGCGAGGTGGGCTACGTGATCACCGGCCTGAAGGACGTCAGCCGCCTCCGCGTGGGCGACACGCTCACCTCCGAGCGGAGCCCGGCGAGCGACCCGCTCCCCGGCTACAAGGACGTCAAGCCGATGGTCTTCGCGGGCCTCTTCCCGACGGACTCGGACGAATACCCGGACCTGCGCGACGCCCTCGAGCGGCTGAAGCTGAACGACGCGGCGCTCTTCTACGAGCCGGAGACCTCGCAGGCGCTCGGCTTCGGCTTCCGCTGCGGCTTCCTCGGACTGCTGCACATGGAGATCGTGCGCGAGCGCCTGGAGCGCGAGTTCGACCTCGACCTGATCGTCACCGCGCCGAACGTCGCCTACCGCGTCCTGACCAAGGCTGGGGAGGAGGTCGAGGTGCACAACCCGGCCGAGATGCCGCGCGAGGTCGAGCGGGTCGAGGAGCCCTACATCAAGTCGTCGATCATCGTCCCGAAGGACTACGTCGGGCCGGTGATGGAGCTGAACACCGAGCGGCGGGGTCGTTTCGACCACATGGAGTACCTCTCCGAGGAGCGCGTGCTGCTGGTCTACGAGCTGCCGCTGGCCGAGATCGTGCTCGACTACTACGACCAGCTGAAGTCGCGGACGCGGGGGTACGCGAGCTTCGACTACGACGTCGTCGGCTTCCGCGAGGGCAACCTCGAGCGCGTGGACGTGCTGATCGCCGGTGAGCTCGTGGACGCGTTGTCGCTGATCGTCCACCGGGACGGCGCGTACGCGCGCGGCCGCGCGCTGGTCGACCGCCTCCGCGAGGAGATCCCGCGGCAGTTCTTCGACGTCGCCGTCCAGGCGGCGATCGGCTCGCGGGTGATCGCGCGCGAGACGATCAAGGCGAAGCGCAAGGACGTGCTCGCGAAGTGCTACGGCGGAGACATCACGCGGAAGCGGAAGCTGCTCGAGCAGCAGAAGAAGGGCAAGAAGCGGATGAAGCAGGTCGGGTCGGTCGAGGTGCCGCAAGAGGCTTTCCTAGCCGTGCTGAACCTCGACGGGGGCAAGAAGTGAGCGCGGGCGCGGCCCGGCATTTGTACGTACACCTGCCCTTCTGCGCGTCTCGCTGCGGCTACTGCGACTTCGTCACCGTGGTCGGGCGGAGCGGCCAGCACCGTGCCTACGTCGACGCGCTGCTCGCGGAGCTCGAGCTGGAGCGCGAGGCGCTGGCGCCGCGGCTCGAGAGCGTGTTCCTCGGCGGCGGGACGCCGACGCTGACCGAGCCGCGCGAGCTCTCGCGGCTGCTGGGTGCGCTGCCTGCCGCGGAGGAGGTGACCGTCGAGGCCAACCCGGAGACGGTGACCCCCGAGCTGGCGCGGCTGCTGCGCGGGGCGGGCGTGACCAGGGTGTCGCTGGGGGCCCAGTCGTTCCAGCCGCGGCTGCTGTCGGTGCTCGAGCGGCACGCGGGCCCGGACGACGTCCGGAGAGCGGTCCACGCCCTCCGTGCTGCAGAGGTCGACAACGTCTCGCTCGACCTCGTCTACGGGATCCCCGGCCAGAGCGTCGCAGACCTCGACGCCGATCTGAGCGAGGCGCTGGCGCTGGAGCCGGAGCACCTTTCCTGCTACGAGCTGGAGGCGAAGCCGGGGACGCGCTTCACGCACGCGCACGGCGCGGAGCTCGCCCGCCAGGCCGAGGCGATGGAGTCGTACTTCGAGCGCGTCGTCGCGCGGCTGACGAAGGCCGGCTACCGCTGGTACGAGACGGCGAACTTCTGCCGGTCGCCGCAGCTCGGCGACGGACGGGACCTGCGCTCGCGGCACAACCTCGCGTACTGGCGCGGGCGGGACTACCTCGGTCTCGGGATCGGCGCGGTCTCGACGATCGACGGGCGACGGTGGCGGACGACGCCGCGGCTCGGGCACTACCTCGCGTCGCTGGGCGCGGGGGGGCGGCCGGACCGCGAGGTCGAGGCGCTGCCGGAGCCTGTGCGGCATTCCGAACGGGTTCTGCTCGGCCTCCGTCTGGACGAGCCGCTGTCGCTCGACGGGCTCGCGGACGCCGTCGACGCGGAGGCGCTGGAGCGGCTCGAGCGCCTGGGCCTCGTCCGGCGAGCCGACGACGGCGGCGCGCTTGCCCTCACCGAGCGGGGGCGGTTCCTGGGCGGCGGCGTGACGGCAGCGCTGCTCGCCTAAAATCCCTGCAAACGATGCAAGTCGAACCCGAGCTCACCGACCGTCAACGCCAGATCCTGCGAGGTGTCGTCGAGGAGTACGTCGCCACGCGGCAGCCGGTGGGCTCGCGCACGCTCCTCGACCGCATCGGGCTCGGGGTCTCGACCTCGACGGTGCGCAGCGAGCTGGCCGAGCTCGAGCGGCTGGAGCTGCTGACACATCCGCACACCTCGGCCGGCCGCGTGCCGACCGAGCGCGGCTATCGCTACTACGCCGACCGCCTGCTCGAGCGGCTCGACCCGCAGCCGGGCGGGTTCCCCCTGGACCTGACCGCGGCGCGCAGCGAGGTCGACTCGGCCCTGCAGGCGACGACGGAGATGCTCTCGGAGGTGACGCGTCTGCTCGCCCTGGTCTCGGCACCGCCGCTGGGGAGCGCCACGGTGCGGCACCTCGAGGTGCTGCTGCTCCAGCCGCACGTGGTCGTGGTGGTCGTGATCACGTCGACCGGCAGCGTCACCAAACGGCTCTTCCGCTTCGAGCGACCGGTCGACTCCGGCCTCGTCACGTGGGCGGCGCAGTACCTGAACGACCAGGTCGCGGGGCTCGAGCTCGGCAGCAGCCAGCTGCGCCGGCGCCTCGACGAGCCGGGTCTGGGCCCGCAGGAAGCCGGCTTCCTGGCGGCGTTGCGTCCGCTCTTCGACGAGGCGCTCGCCGCCGAGGAGCAGAGCCTCTACGTGGGCGGCACGGCGGGCCTGCTGGAGGATCTGCACGGACGCGAGCTCGAGAGCTACCAGCGCCTGCTCGAGGTGCTCGAGAAGCGCGCCGCGCTGCTCGAGGTTCTGAGCCAGGCGCTCGACCCGCGCCGCCCGTTCGTGCGCGTCGGCCCGGAGCTCGAGCATCCCGCCCTGCGCGAGCTGTCGCTCGTCGGCGCGTCCTACGGGCTGACCAACCGCACGCTCGGCGCCGTCACGCTGCTGGGGCCGGTGCGGATGGACTACGACAAGGCGATCCGTTCGGTCCGCGCAGCGGCGCACGAGCTCTCGCGCTTCGTGGAAGAGCTGTACGACGACAACTAGGCCTGGCGCTACGCTCAGCTGCTGATGGCGACGATGAAGCGCGACTACTACGAGCTCCTCGGCGTCTCGAGGACGGCCGACGAAGCGGAGATCAAGAAGGCCTTCCGCGGGCTCGCGCGCACGCTCCATCCCGACGTCTCGAGCGAGCCCGACGCGGAGGAGCGCTTTCGCGAGGTGGTCGAGGCGTACGAGGTGCTGTCGAAGCCCGAGACCCGCGAGCTCTACGACCGCTACGGGCACGAAGGGCTCCGCGGCGGTGGCTTCACCCCGACGACCTTCGACCTCGGAAGCCTTGCCGACCTCTTCGGCGCCTTCTTCGGCGACGACCTCTTCGGCATGGGCGGCCGGGCGGGACGCGCGCGGGGCGCCGACGTCGTCGCCCAGATCGAGATCGAGCTCGCCGAGGCCGCGTCCGGCCTCACGCGGGAGGTGCCGTTTCCGGTCACCGTCACGTGTGCGACGTGCAGCGGCAGCGGCGCGAAGCCGGGGACGCAACCGGTCACCTGCGCGACGTGCAACGGTCGCGGCCGGCTGCAGCAGGTCTCACGCAGCGTGCTCGGCGAGTTCGTCCGCTCGCAGACGTGCCCGGCCTGCGGCGGGGTCGGGCAGGTCGTCGAAGACCCGTGCCTCGACTGCGACGGCTCCGGGCGCACGGTCGAGGAGCGGTCGCTCTCGGTGGAGGTCCCGGCCGGTATCCACGACGGCCAGCAGATCCGGATCTCCGGCGAAGGCCACGCCGACTCGCTCGGCGGCCGCGCCGGCGACGTCTACGTGCAGGTCCACGTCAAGCCGGACCCGCGCTTCGTGCGCGAGGGCAACGACATCTTCTGCAGCGTCGACCTGACCATGACGCAGGCGGCGCTCGGCGCGACCGTGAAGGTGCCGACGCTCGAGGGCGAGCACGAGCTCCACCTCGATCCAGGCACCCAGCCGGGCGCGCTCCACGTCCTCCGCGGCCGCGGGATGCCCGTGCTGCAGGGCTTCGGCCGGGGCGACCAGCGCGTCCTCGTCAACGTCCAGATGCCGCGGCGGCTCACCGAGGAGCAGCAGCGCCTGCTGGAGGAGTTCGACCGCAGCGCGGACGCCGAGACCTACGAGGCGGACGAGGGGTTCTTCCAGAAGCTGAAGAGCGCGTTCCGCTGACGCCGCTGCGGCGCGTCTCCGCGTCGGTTCCCGCCGAGCGGGCCGAGGTCGCGCGGGCGCTGATGCTCGAGCTCTTCCCGCAGGGCTTCGAGGAGCTCGACCACGTCGACGGGATCGAGCTCGTGGCGTACACCGACGCCGCAGGGGAGGAACGGCTGTGGGCCGCCTTCGGCGAGGTCGCGGGCGAGGACGTCGCCACCGGCTGGGAAGAACGCTGGCGCGAGTTCCACCGTCCCGTCCGCATCGGCGAGCTGTGGATCGGCCCGCCGTGGGAGGAGCCGCCGGCCGACGCGCAGGCGGTCGTGATCGATCCCGGGCGCGCCTTCGGCACGGGTGGGCACGCGACGACGCGCCTCTGCCTGAGGCTGCTCGCCGACCTCGAGCGCGGCAGCCTGCTCGACGTCGGCTGCGGTTCCGGCGTCCTCGCAATCGGCGGCGCGCGCCTCGGGTTCGGCCCCGTGACCGCGCTCGACCACGAGGCCGCGGCGATCGAGGCGACGCGGCGAAACGCCGAGGAGAACGGGGTCGTCCTGGATGCGCGCCGCGCCGACGCGTTCGCAGATCCGCTGCCCGCGGTGGACGTCGCCGTGGCCAACATCTCGGCCGACACGGTCGAGCGGCTGCTGCCGCGACTCGATGCGACGACGGTCGTCACGTCCGGCTATCTCGAGCGAGACTCGCCCGCCGCGCACGGGCTGCGCCACGAGCGCAGGATCGCCGACAGCGGCTGGGCGGCGGACGTTTTTCGGCGCGAGGAGTAGAGTCCCGCGCCGTGGCGACCTTCTCGGTGCGCTTCCTCGGGTGCAAGGTCTCGCACGTCGACGCGCAGGAGATCCGCGAGCGGCTGCTTGCCGACGGGCACTCCGAGCACGACGGCGGGGCAGACGTCGCCGTCGTGAACACGTGCTGCGTCACGCACGAGGCCGTGCGGAAGTCCCGCCACGCCGCCTCCCGCGCCGCCAGGACGCACCGGCGCGTCTACGTCACGGGGTGCGGCGCTTCGCTCGCGGCCGACGGCTTCGCCGGGTTGCCGGAGAACGTGGTCGTCGTGGTCCGACGGAGCGAGACGACCCCGGCCGCGGTGGCGCGCGACGTCGGCGCCGTCGGCTGCGTGAACGCCGACGCGAAGCTCGACCGCGTGCGCGCGTTCGTGAAGGTGCAGGACGGCTGCAGCTTCTCGTGCGCGTTCTGCGTGATCCCGCAGGTGCGGGGCGACTCTCGCAGCCGGCCCGCCGAGGCGGTCGTGCGCGAGGTGCGGCGGCGAGTCGAGCAGGGCCACCGCGAGGTCGTGCTCACCGGCATCAACCTCGGCTGCTACCGCGACCGTGCCGCGGGCTACGACCTGCCGCGGCTCGTGCGGGCGGTCGGCGCGGTGCCCGGCCTCTTGCGCCTGCGGCTCTCGTCGATCGAGATCAACCACGTCAGCGCGGAGCTCGAGGCGGCGTTGCGCGAGACTCCGAATGTGGCGCACCACCTCCACGTGCCGTTGCAGTCGGGCGACGACGGCGTCCTGCGCGCGATGGGACGCCGTTACGCCGCCGCGACCTACCTGCGCCGGCTCAAGCGCTTCGGCGACTTCAACCTGACCTCTGACGTGATCGTCGGGTTCCCGGGCGAGGACGAGGCGGCCTTCCGCCGGACGCTGGCCGTGCTCGACGGGGCCGGGGTGACGAAGGTGCACGTCTTCCCGTACTCACCGCGTCCCGGGACGGCGACCGCGGCGGCCGACACGGTTCCGGCGGAGGTCAAGCGTGAGCGCGGGGCGCGCCTGCGAGAGGTGTCGCGGGTGGCGAGCCTGGCGCGCTGGCGCGAAAAGCTCGGGCGCGAGGACGTCGTGCTCGTCGACCGGCCGGGCCGCGGGTACGGCGACGACTACTCGCCGTGGCTCGTCGACGCCCCCGTTGGTCAGCTCGTGCGGGTTCGCGGCGGCGCGGTGACCGAGGAGGGGATCCGCGCTGCCTGAGGACTGCCTCTTCTGCCAGCTCGTCCGCGAGGGCGACCATGTGCACTCGGCCGACGGGCTCGTCGCCGTTCGCGACATCGCGCCCAAGGCCGAGACGCACCTGCTCGTGCTGCCGGAGCGCCACGTGCCCAGCTTTCGCGAGATCTCCGAGTTTCCGGCCGACGAGGCGAAGCGGATGCTGGACTTCGTCGCCGAGACCGCGCGCGAGGCCGGGCTCGAGGACTACCGGGTGGTCGTGAACGTGGGGGAGGGCGCGGGGCAGACCGTGTTCCACCTCCACTGGCATATCCTCGGCGGCCGCGTGTGGGGGATGGCCGGATGAGCCTGATCGTGCGCCTGGAGGACGAGCTCAAGCAGGCGATGGCCGCGCGCGACGCGGAGCGGCGGGACACGCTGCGGCTGATCCTCGCCAGCCTGCGATCGGCGGAGAAGGAGCTGCAGCGCCCGCTGCACGACGACGAGGAGCTCCAGGTGCTACAACGGGAGCGGAAGCGCCGGGTCGAGGCGGCGGAGGCGTTCCACGCGGGCGGCCGGGAGGAGCAGGCCGAGGCGGAGGAGCGCGAGCTCGAGGTGCTCGAGGAGTTCATGCCGGCGCCGCTCTCCGAGGAGGAGCTGGAGGAGATCGTCGACGACGCGATCGCCGAGGTCGGCGCCACCAGCATGCGCGACATCGGCCGCGTGATGGCCGACGTGATGCCGCAGGTCGCCGGCCGTGCGGACGGGTCGGCGGTGAGCCAGCTCGTGCGCGAGAAGCTCGCCTGAGCGCTCGCCGCCCTGTTCAAGGCGCGCCCGGCCTCCTCCCCACTGCGAGCCTATCCGTGGAAAGCGCACGTGTCTGTGCCGACTTCGTGACGAAACGCGCACCGGTCCCTGCGGGGCCGCAGGCCGGGAGTCCGGCGACGCCGCGACGGCGTAGGCACGGCCTACACTGCGGCTGAGTGCAGGAAGTTCTGTCCGTTTCCAACGACGTCGCCGCGGAGCTCGCAACCGTCGGCGACGGCGTCCTCGACGCGCTGCGCGAGCGGCTCCGGATCACGCTCCTGCTCCGCGGCAACCGCCTCACGATCGAGGGCGACGACCCGAACGTCGCCCAGGCCCGCGCGGTCGTCGACGAGCTCGCCGAGCTGGTCGAGGGCGGCCACGAGATCGGCCCGAGCACGGTCGACGCCGTGCTGTCGGCCCTCGACCAGGCCGAGGACATCCGCGACGTCTTCGAGGACGTCGTCTGGCGGCACCGCGGCAAGAAGATCTCGCCGAAGACGGTGACGCAGAAGCGGTACGTCGACGCGATCCGCAGCCACACCGTCACCTTCGCGATCGGGCCCGCAGGGACCGGCAAGACGTACCTGGCGATGGCGCTCGCGGTCGCCGCGCTGTCGGGCCGCGAGGTCGGACGCATCATCCTGACGCGGCCCGCGGTAGAGGCCGGCGAGCGCCTCGGGTTCCTGCCCGGCGACCTGCTGGAGAAGGTCGACCCGTACCTGCGGCCGCTCTACGACGCCCTCTACGACATGCTCGACCCCGACCGGCTCGCCGCCTACATGGAGAAGGGGACGATCGAGGTCGCGCCGCTCGCGTTCATGCGCGGCCGCACGCTGAACGACTCGTTCATCATCCTGGACGAGGCGCAGAACACGAGCCCGGAGCAGATGCAGATGTTCTTGACGCGCCTCGGCTTCGGCTCGAAGGTGGTCGTCACGGGCGACGTCACGCAGATCGACCTCCCGCGGGAGCAGGCCTCGGGCCTGATCCAGGTGCAGGACATCCTCGGCGCGATCGACGGGATCGCCTTCGTCCGCTTCGGCCACGAGGACGTCGTCCGGCACAAGCTCGTCCAGCGAATCGTCGAGGCGTACAAGCACCACGCCGAGGAGACGGGGACGCAGCGCAGCCGCTAGCGCGATGATCTCGGTCGAGGTGTCGAACCGCAGCGGCGTGGAGGTCGACGGGGAGGCGGCGGCAGAGCTCGCCCGCTCCGTGTTGGCGGGCGAAGGCGTCGAGGAAGGGGAGCTCGGCCTGCATTTCGTCGGCCCGGAGGAGATGCAGAAGCTCAAGCGCGACCACCTCGGCATCGACGAGGTGACCGACGTGCTCTCGTTCCCGATCGACGCCCGCGACGAGCTCGCGCCGGGCCTGCCTCGCCAGCTGGGCGACGCCGTGCTCTGTCCTCAGGTCGTCGGCGACGCGTGGCGGCAGCCGCTCGTGCACGGCTTGCTGCACCTGCTCGGCCACGACCACGGTGCGGAGATGGAGGCGAGGGAGGCGCAGTGGAGCGCGTGACGAGGCGGCGGGCCCAGAACCTCCTCGAGAGCTTCAACTTCGCGTTCGAGGGGATCATCCACGTCCTCCGCACCCAGCGGAACCTGCGCATCCATTTTCTGGCCGCCGTGATCGTGCTCGTGACGGCCGTGGCGATCAGCGTCTCGAAGCTGGAGCTGATCGCGCTCCTGCTTGCGATCGCATTCGTCTTCATCACCGAGATGATCAACTCGGCGATCGAGCAGGCGATCGACGTCGCCACGACCTCGTTCGACCCGCTCGCGAAGCTCGCGAAGGACATCGCGGCCGGCGCGGTGCTGATCGCAACCGTCAATGCGGTCGCGATCGGCTACCTCGTTTTCTCGGGAGAGGTCTCCGACCGCAGCTCGCGGCTGCTCGACCGCATTCGCGACGCGCCGGCGCAGATCACGCTGGTGGCGCTGGTGCTGACCATCATCGTCGTGATCGCGACGAAGGCCTGGACCGGGCGCGGGACGCCGCTGCGCGGCGGGCTGCCGTCGGGCCATGCGGCGGTCGCGTTCGCCGGCTGGATGGCCGCGACGCTCATCATCACCGACTCCCACCGGTTCCTGATCTCGTCCCTGACGTTCATCATGGCGCTTCTCGTGGCGCAGACCAGGGTCGAGTCGGGAGTGCATTCGGCACTCGAGGTGGCGTACGGCGGCGTGCTCGGCGCGCTGATCACGCTGGTCGTCTTCCAGGTGCTGGCATGAGTGACGAGCTCTACGAGCGCGCGGTCGCGGCGGCCGAGCGCGCCTATGCGCCCTACTCGAACTACCTCGTCGGCGCGGCTGTGCGCGCGCGGGACGGGCGGGTGTTCGAGGGCGTGAACGTGGAGAACGCCGCCTACCCGCTCGGCGTGTGCGCCGAGAAGGTCGCGATCGCGAACGCGGTCGTCGCGGGGTGTCGGCCCGGCGACCTGGAGGCGATCGGCATCACCGCGTCCCCGTGCGGCGGGTGCCGCCAGTGGCTCTACGAGTTCCGCCTCGACCGGGTCACGTTCCGCAACCGCGACGGCGAGCTCGTGAGCTACTCGCCGGGCGAGCTGCTCCCGGACACGTGGGACCTCGACTGACCCCGGCACCGCGGTTCGCGCTCCTGTGGATCGAGAGTCGCGAAATCGTCACGAATCCGTCGCAGACATGTGCGCCTCGCGGCGGTATCGTCATCGCCGAGGGCGGCGGGCATTCATCCCCACCCTGGGCGGGGGTATGAACCTATGAGGAGCGGCTTCGTCGCGGTCGCCGGGCGGCCGAACGTCGGGAAGTCGACGCTCGTCAACGCGCTCACGGGTGGCAAGGTCGCGATCGTCTCCGACAAGCCGCAGACCACGCGGCGGCGCGTGACCGGGATCGTCAACGGCGACGGCTTCCAGCTCGTGCTCGCCGACCTCCCAGGCTTCCAGCGCCCGCGCGACGCGCTGACCGAGCGGATGCAGCGGACCGTCGACCAGTCGCTCGAGGACGTCGAGGCGGTCATGCTCGTCCTCTCCGCGCGCGAGCGGATCGGCGCCGGCGACCGCTACATCGCGGAGCGCGTCTTCGGCCTCCGCGTGCCGGTCGTGATCGCGCTGAACAAGGTCGACCGCCTCAAGGCCGGCCACATCGCCGAGCAGATGCAGAACGCCGCGCGGCTCGGCGACTTCCACTCGCTCCACCCGGTCAGCGCGCTGACCGGCGACGGCGTCGGCGAGCTGCGCGACGACCTCGTCTCGCTGCTGCCGGAAGGCCCGGCCTACTACCCGACCGAGCAGCGCACCGACCTCGCCGCCGAGCTCCAGATCGCCGAGCTCGTCCGCGAGAAGGCGCTCCAGCTCACGCGCGAGGAGGTGCCGCACGCGATCTCGGTCGAGGTCGACGAGCTCGGCGAGAAGGTCGTGCGCGCGACGATCTTCGTCGAGACC
>DASSQK010000082.1:0-17074 GCA_035702555.1 Gaiellaceae bacterium
CTTTTCTTATCTTCTTCTTACCGCCGTTTCAGAGTCGTCTTAGAGGCGAGTGGTCCTATACCGAGGACACCGACGAAAGGAACCTCCCTGATGCCCAGCCGCCCGCGCCCAATCCTCGTTGCGTCTCTCCTTGCAGCAGCCTGCCTCGGCGCGGGCGGCGGGGCTGTCGCGTACGCAACGATGTCCGACGGGAAGACGGTCACCAAGCAGGTCACCGTCAAGCAGGCGCAGTCGATCGCAAGCTCGACGGCGCCGCTCTCCGTCAACCAGATTTACCGCCGTGCCTACCGCGGCGTCGTCGAGATCACCGTCACCACGAACGCCGGCGACTCGTCGCCGTTCGGCGGAGGCGGAGGCACCGCCCAGGCCCAGGGCTCCGGCTGGGTCTACGACTCCGACGGCCACATCGTCACCAACGACCACGTCGTCGACGGAGCCCAGTCGATCAGCGTCCGCTTCTGGAACGGCAAGACCTACTCCGCGAGCGTCGTCGGCACGGACAAGTCGACCGACCTCGCCGTGATCAAGGTCGACGCGCCCTCCTCGGTGCTCCACCCGCTGCAGGTCGGTGACTCCTCGGCCTTGCAGGTCGGTGACGGCGTCGTCGCGATCGGCAGCCCGTTCGGCCTCGAGGAGACCGTCACGAGCGGCATCGTGAGCGCCCTGCACCGCGCGATCGAGGCCCCGAACCAGTTCACCATCAACGACTCGATCCAGACCGACGCCGCGATCAACCACGGCAACTCCGGCGGCCCGCTGCTGAACAACCAGGGCCAGGTGGTCGGCGTCAACGCGCAGATCAAGAGCGATTCCAACGGCAACGAGGGCGTCGGCTTTTCGATCCCCTCCAACACCGTCCAGCGGATCGCGCCGACGCTGATCTCGAGCGGCAAGGTCGAGCACGCCTACCTCGGCGTCTCCATCGACGCCACCGCGGCCAACGCCCGCGTCGCCGCGATCCGCCCGTCCACGCCCGCCGCGGGCGCGGGGCTGAAGGCCGGCGACGTGGTGGTCGAGGTCGACGGCAAGGCGATCTCCAGCAGCGACGACCTGACCCGCGTGATCGACGCCCACAAGCCGGGCGACAAGATCTCCGTGACCTACAAGCGCGGCGGCAGCGAGCACACCGTCACCCTGACGCTCGCCACTCGCCCCTCCTAGACCCCGAAGCGCAGCCCCCTCTCACCCCGGCGGTGAGAGGGGGCTGACCACGAGCGTCAGCCGGTCGAGGCGGTCGACGCGGACGGTCTCGCCGACGTCCGCGCCCGCCTCGCAGCGTGCCCGCCAGAGCTCGCCGCGGATGCGCACCTGGCCGTCCGGGCGGCAGGCGGCGACGACCTCGGCGTGCGCGCCGATCATCGCCTCGGCCCCGGTCGCCGGCCGCCACTTGCGCGCGAGCCGCAGGCCCCACGTGAGCTCGCCGGCCTCGACCGCGAGCCCGCAGAGGATCACGAGGAGGTTCCAGGGCCAGGCCAGGAAGAGCAGCGCGACGACGATCGCGACGGTGAGGGCCACCGAGAAACCATTTCAGGCGGCGCTACGCTGTGCGGTCGAGCCCCCGTAGCTCAGTGGAAGAGCAGCGGTTTCCTAAACCGCGTGCGCAAGTTCGATTCTTGCCGGGGGCACCTCCGCCCGGAGCGGCGGGTTCTCGTCGGACCGGCGCGTGCACAATGCCCGCGTGCCGCGCGTCACCGTTTTCATCCCGACCTACAACCGAGCCGAGCTGCTCGCGCACTCCATCCACGGCGTGCTCGAGCAGACGTTCGACGACCTGCGGCTGGTGGTCTCCGACAACGCCTCCGAGGACGAGACGGCGGAGGTCGTCGCCTCGTTCGACGACCCGCGCATCGAGTACGTCCGTCAGCCGCGGAACCTCGGGCTGCTCGGCAACCACAACTGGTTCCTCGAACGGGTAGAGACGGACTACGCGCTGATCCTGGCGGACGACGACCTGGTGTACGCCACGCTGCTGGAGCGGGCGGTTCCCGAGCTCGACCGTCGCACGCGGGCAGGCGTCGTGCACGCAGCCTTCGACGTGATCGACGAGGAAGGCGAGGTGCTGCTTCCGCACGTGAACTGGACGTACGGTCTCGAGCACGACTCCGTCGAGAGCCCAGAGGAGTTCATCAGGGAGTCGATGCGCTGGTCCTGCCGCATCTGCGCGTCGACCGCGGTGATGCGCACGGCCGCCCTGCCTCCCGGCGGGATGGTGCAGCAGGACTTTCCCGCAATCGACTTCGGCCTGTGGCTGCGAACGGCGGGGGCGGGCTGGGAGTTCGCGTTTCTGAACGAGACCCTCGGCGCCTATCGCGTCCACGGGACGGCGCAGTCGGCGGCCTTCAGCACCCCGCAGGGGCCCGGCTACGTCCAGGGGATCGAGATCGCCTCGCATCTGAAGGCGATCAAGCTCCGCTTCCTCGCGGAGGCCGACGGGCGCCTGTCCGACGCGCAGCACCTCCGCCGGCTCGCCGAGGACGCCCGCCGGCGCGAGCTCGTGGTCATGGCCCGGAACCTCACGCTCCCCGAGCGAAAGCCGGGACCGACCTTTCGCGCGCTCGCCCAGGCCGTCCGCGCCGACCCGGGCGTCGTTCTCGGCGCCCCACCGTGGAAGCTCGCCGCCGGAAGCATCGTCGGGCCGCGGCTGGTGGAGTGGGTGAAGCGGCGCTCGAGCCCTAGCGGTCGCTGACGTGACCGGCTACGTCCACGGCTACGGAACACCGGAGCAGGAGCGGCTCGTGGAGCAGGCCGAGCACTGGCGGCACCGGCTGATCCGGGACGGCACGCGCCTCGAGCCGGGAACGCGCCTGCTCGAGGTCGGCTGCGGTGTCGGAGCCGTGCTCGCGGTGCTCGGGCAGGAGTTCCCTGGACTCGAGCTCGTCGGGGTCGACATCGAGCAGAAACAGCTCGCGTTCGCTCGCGGCCATCTCGAGCGGGCCGGAGTCGAGGCGAGCCTCGTCGAGGCGGATGCGTCGGCCCTGCCGTTCCCGGACGGGTCGTTCGACCACGTCTGGATGATGTGGTTCCTGGAGCACGTCGCCGACCCGGTGGGCGTTCTCCACGAAGCCAGGCGTGTGCTCGGTCCGGGCGGCGCCGTCACCGCGATCGAGGTCGACTATTCGACCTGCCGGGCCCAGCCGTCGACGCCGGCGATCGACGCCCTGATCCGCGCGATGGTCGCGGGGATGGCCGCCTCGGGCTGGAGCGACGCGGGCACGCGGCTGCCCGGCTGGCTGCGCGAGGCGGGCTTTCGCGACGTCGTCGAAGGCGAGCGGCCCTTCTGGTGGCGCGACGACGACCTCGCGGTCCAGGCGCGCTACGCGGCCGCCGTGCTGGAGAGCGCACTCGACGCACTCGTCGAGCTCCCGGGCAGCGATCGGGGCGAGCTCCGCGCGGGTCTGGCGGACCTGCGTGCGCTACCCACGCAGCCGGGAGCGGGTCTCGGCTGGGTCGTGCACAAGTCGACTGCAGCTCGCTAGCGACATCAACCGTTCGCGGGTGTTACCTCGGCGTTACGGCCGCGTTACAGACGGGTGGGAGCCTCGCCTCCGTCAGCGCACTCGAACTAGGAGGTAGGCCATGCGCAGACTCGTCCTCTTCATCGCACTCCTCTTCTCGCTCGGCGTCGCCGCTCTTCCGGCGGCTGCCGACCCACCGCCCGTCCCCGAGCCCGCGTGCCCCGGCGACCCGCTGGTTGCGCTGGATGACGGCTGCGCCGACCCGTCGGTCGCGCCCGAGGCAGCGGCGACGCTCGCACAGGCACAGGCGGCCGCACCTGCTTTCGCGGAAGACCTTCCGCCCTGGTGCCGTCTACACGCGGAGGCGGTCTTCTGGACCGCGAGCGACTGGCTGCTCCTGTCGCAGGCGCTCGCGGCCGACCCGTCTCCCTGCGCCGACTACTACGTCTCGATCCCGCCGCAGGCCGCGGACAAGACCCTCCTGCGTGGCGCGCAGGACGATCTCGTCCGTGCGCTCGGGCCGCACATCCACCCGGTCGCCGAGATGACGCTCGGCACCCTCACCGGGTGGGACCACTGGGTTCACGCGGTACCCGGCCGGACGTGGTTCGGAGCCGGCGTGGAGTTCCGCCGCCGGATGGCCGCCGCGGGCTACCGCTTCGACCTCGGCGAGACGTGGCTGCTGAACGAGTTCGACCGCTCGACGAGGCGCGACGAGGCGCCGTACACCCGGGCCGCGATGCGCGATCTGCTTCGCGGCCTCTACGACGGGGGCGGAACGCTCCAGCCCGTGCAGGGGATCGTCGAGATCGGCATCGCCTACACGCACCAGAACATCCCGGACGTCGCCGGCTACAAGGCCGAGCTGGAGGGCTGGCTCCAGGACGCCGAGTTCTGGGATGACGTGGCCGGGAAGATCAAGATCCTGACGAAGGAGGCGTACCCGGACGCGCGCTTCTGGGCCGTCGCCGGGAGCTCGCGGCACGACCGCACCTCGCATCTCTCCGACTACATGGAGCACCTGAACAACCTGGTCGAAGCCGGGCCGAGGTCGCTTTCGGGCGTGCGGGAGCTCATCCGCAACACCTTCATGCCGCTCGGGAACGCGACGTGGCCGGCCCTCGGGCCGGATCCCTACACGCCGCCGTTCTGCTGCGGTCACGGGTGGACGATGATTCCGCTCGAGGAGGAGCTCCACTTCATCTCGGAGCAGGTGTACGCGGTCCGCCATTACGCTGGCGCCAACCCTCACGGCGCGCCTGCGGGCCGAGTCGGCTTCTCGTGGCAGCCGACCAACAACTTCGACCTCCCGCCCGCGGAGTGGCTCGCCGCGCGGCAGGCGATCGCGGCAAGGATCGCGAGCGCGATCCACTACGCCTACCGCGAAGGCGGGGCATCTGCCGAGGGAGCCTGCTCGCCACCCGGCAGCGGTGTCGACTGGTGCGTCGGCGGCGACGTCACTGGGGCGGCATTCGACCCCCGCTGGGCAACGTTCGATTCCTGGGACTGAGACGCCTCACGCCGCACCGCGCCGGTAGCCGCTGCTGCCGGCGCGGTGCGCGGTGCAGGGTCAGCGGGGCTCGAGGCTCGCGGCGAACCGCGGCCGCACCTCGGTCTCGATCCGCCTCCGCGCGCGCTCGGCGCACGCCAGCGCCAGCGCGCGTGCCGACGGCTCGAGGCAGTCGTCCACGAGTTGCACGAGCGCGTCCTTGTCCAGCGCGTCGGCCGTGACGACGTGGGGCCAGCCGACTGCGCGGGCCTGCGCGGCGACCTTCGCCCCACCTGCGACCGGGTCGACCGCGGCCGCCGGGACGCCGGCCCGCAGGGCGAAGACCAGGCCGTGCAGCCTCGTTGTGACGACCGCGTCCAGCTTCGCGATCAGCGCGACGACCTCCGAGGCATCCCTCAGCCCGCCCAGGTTCGCATCGAGCTGCGTGTCGACGGGCACGGTCACCAGCGGGCGCGACGCCAGGTGCTCCGCGATCAGCCGGTCGACGTCCGCGTGGCGGCCTCGCTCGCCGTACTCGACCTGCGCGTGCACGCGTACGACGCCGACGACCGGGATTCGCCCGAGCGAGGTTGCGAAGGCGAGGTCCGGCAGGGGCTCGCCGGAGCCGTCACGGGCCACCACCGCCGCGAAACGCCCGTAGGCCTCGGGCTCGTCGACCGCGGACACGTCGACGGCGACGAGCCGGCACGAGGCGAAGCGCGTCACGAGCTGCCACGTCGCCAGCCTCGGCGAGACCGGGCCGCAGACCAGCACGAGCGTCGCGTAGTCCGCGGGCCGGACGGCGCGCCAGTGGACGCCGTCTCCGAAGGCGGGCGCGAGCGCCACGTCGTGATCGCGGCCCGTCTCGTCCAGCCACGTGCGGACCACCTCGAGCGCCGCGAGGTCGCCCGCGGTCGCGCCGCCGTCGTCGAGGCTGAACCAGCCGCCGACGAGGACGCGGCCCGCCGCCGACGGCCTCTCCCTCACCGGCCTATCTTTCCCCAGATGTCGCTCTCCGTGTGCTGCCTGACGGGCGACCCCGGCCCGCGCGTGGCGGCCGTGCTCGAGCCGTTCCGCGAGGTCGCCGACGAGATCGTGGTCGCCGCGGACGCGCGCGCCGACCGGGAGCGCCTCGAGCAGTACGCGGCGATCGCGGACCGCGTCGTCCGCCTCGAGTTCTCGTACTTCGAGCGCCACCTCGCGTGGCTCCACACCCAGTGCTCGGGCGACTGGGTCTTCCGGATCGACGCCGACGAGGTGGCGAGCCCGGCGCTCGTCGAGCGGCTCCCGGAGCTCGTCGCCGACCGGCGCGTGCAGCAGGTCTGGTTCCCGCGCAGGTGGGTCTTCCCGGACGCGGCGCACTGGGTCGAGGAGGTGCCGTGGTGGCCCGACTACCAGAACCGGCTCGTGCGGAACGACGGCACGCTCAGGTTCAGCGGCCTGCAGCACACGAGCGCCGAGCCGACGCGTCCCGCGCTCTACGTGGAGGAGCCGCTCTACCACCTCGCGTGCCTGGTGGAGGACGTCGCCGCCCGGCGAACGAAGGGGCTCAAGTACGAGGTCCTGCGCCCGAACCTGGCGGCGCCGGGCCGCGGCCCCCTCAACCGCCGGGTCTACGTGCCCGAGCTCTACGCGCGCAGCCGGCCCGCGGCCGTGCCGGAGCCCGATCGGGCCGCCGTGGCGGCCGTGCTCTCGGCCACGACCGCGCCGCGGCGGGATCCGGGCGAGCTCCCGGTCGTGCCGCTCGCCGAGAGCGACCGTCACTGGGGGCTGCGGGAGCTCGCCGGCGACGCCTACGCGGCCGAGATCGAATCCATCGAGGCCGAGCCGCGCCTGGCTCCCGGCGAGATCCGGCCCGTCCACGTGCGCGTGACGAACCGCGGCTCGGAGACGTGGCCGTGGGACTCCGATGCCGGCCCGGAGATCCGCTGCGCGTACCGCTGGCGGCATCCGAACGGGATGCTCCTCGTCGCCGAGGGCCGGCGCACCTCGTTCACGCGCGACGTCCGTCCGGGCGAGTCGCTCGTCGTGCCGCTGCTGGTGGAGGCCCCCGCGACGCCCGGGCGCTACCTGCTCGAGGTCGACGTGGTGCACGAGCGCGTGCGCTGGTTCGGCGCCGAGCGGCGGTTCCCGGTCGAGGTCGCCGCGCCGCCGGCCGAGCGGGCGCTGCTGCCGGCGGAAGCCCTGCCCGAACCCGACGAGCCGGCGCGCCCGCTGCTCTCGCACCTCCGCCGCCGCGCCGCGAACGGAGGGATTCCGCGGATCATTCACAGAATCTGGCTCGGCGACGCCGAGATGCCGCCCGAGCTCGCCGAGTACGGGGAGACCTGGCGGCGCCACCACCCGGCGTGGAAGTTCAGGGTCTGGCGCGACCGCGACGTGCGCAGGCTCGTCCCGGCCGGGGCCGCCGCCCGAGCCCGCCACCGCACCGAGGTCTCCGACCTCCTGCGCTTTGCCGTGCTCCGCCGTCACGGCGGCGTCTACGTCGACACCGACGTCGAGTGTCTTCGCTCGCTCGACGAGCTGCTCGACGGCCACGCGGTCGTCGTGGGGTACGAGAAGCCCGGGCGGGTCGGCAGCGCGGTGCTCGCGTCGGTGCCCGGGCACCCGTTCTTCGTGGACGCCGGGCGGCAGGCCGCCCGCACCGTCGGCCTCGGAGCCAACTCGGCGGACGCGACGGGGCCGTACCTGCTGACGCTCCTTGCCCGCGACTACCCGGAGGTGACGATCCTGCCGCAGGACGCGTTCTACCCCTACGCCTGGGACGAGCCCGAGCGCCGCCACGACCAGTTTCCGGAGTCGTACGCCGTCCACCACTGGGCGGGCCTCGACGGGCCTCAAGGCTAGTCCGGCAGGACCGGCATCTCGACGCCGCGGCCGCGGTCGAGCAGCACGGCGCGCGTGAGGGCCCGGGAGCCGAAGCGCTGCCACACCTCGTCGAGCGCGGCGTCGAGCGCGTCGTCGCCGCGGCGGTCGAACGGCAGCGTCAGCTGCACGGCCCGGCCGTCGTGGAGGTTCGCCACCGCGACGCCGACGAGCGTGATGCCACGTTCCAGGATCAGCGGCGCCGCGGCCTCGAGCAGGTCGCGTGTGGCGGCGAGCACGACGGCGGTGTTCGCAGTGGCATACGTCAGCGTGCGCGACCGCGTCGCGCGCGTGAAGTCGTCGAAGCGCAGCCGGAGGACGACCGTTCGCCCCGTGCGGCCCGCCACGCGCATCCGTCGGGTGACCCGTTCGACGAGGCCGACGAGCGCGGCGTCCACGTCGTCGAGCGACTTGGGCCTGCGGCCGAGGGCCCGCTGGGCGCCGACCGAGCCGCGGCGCCGTCGCGGCCGGACCGGTCGCGGGTCGTGGTTGTGCGAGAGCGCGTACAGGTGCCGCCCGGACGCACGGCCGAGCAGCGAGACGAGCGCGCCTTCCGCGAACCCTGCGACCTCCCCCACGGTCGTGATGCCGAGGTCGCGAAGCCTCCTGGACGTCACCGGGCCGACGCCCCACAGCCGCTCGACCGGAAGCGGATGGAGGAACGCGAGCTCCCGGTGCGGAGGCACGACGAGCAACCCGTCGGGCTTCGCCACGGCGCTCGCCACCTTCGCCAGGAACTTCGTCCGCGCGATCCCGACGGTGATCGGCAGCCCCACGTCCTCCCGCACGCGGGCCCGGAGCCGGGCCGCGACCTCGGTCGGGCTCGCCGTCCGCCTGAGACAGTGGACGTCGAGGAAGGCCTCGTCGATCGAGAGCCCCTCAACCACCGGCGTCGTGTCCTCGAAGACCCGGTAGACGTCCTTGCTCGCCTCCGAGTAGGCGGACATGCGCGGCTCGACGACGACCGCGCCCGGGCAGAGGCGCCGCGCGTGGCCGAGGCCCATCGGCGTGCGCACCCCGCGGGCCTTGGCCTCATAGCTCGCCGCGAGGACGACCCAGCCGCCGACGAGCACCGGCTTGCCGCGCAGCTCCGGGCGGTCGCGCTGCTCCACCGCGGCGAAGAACGAGTCGAGGTCCGCGTGGAGGATCGTCGCCTCGCCGCTCACGCGCGCGCCGCCTCGGCGAGTGGCAGTACCGTCAGCTCCGGCGGCGGCCTGCGGATGAAGCCGTCGAGCAGCAGGAGCTCCTCGGCGGCCTCCGGGGTCAGCGGCTCCCGCGGCGCGCGCGCGGTGCATGCCGCGGCGCCCGCGCCGAGCTCCACACGAGCGCCCGCGCCGGGCGGGAGAGACCTGGTCGCACGCAGCTCACCGCCGGCGACGAAGAACGCCCTGCGCCAGCCGGTCTCGACCGCCGGCGCGATCAGGCAGACCTCCAGCTCGCGCAGCTCGTCCAGGCGGCGGAGCCGGTCGATCACGCGCTCCAGCGCCTCGAGCCGGTCGCGGAGCCGGGCGGCCTCCTCGTAGCGCAGCCCTTCCGAGAGGTGGGCGAGCCGCTCGCGCAGGCGCTGCAACGGCGCGCCCTCCAGCAGGCGCTCGCGCTCCTCGGGCGTGCTGAACGCGAGCGCGCGCGCGGCCAGCGAGGCCTGGCGGCGGCTCGTCAGCGGCCCGAGCTCCGTCGGGCTCTTCGTCACGACGAGCTCCTCGCCGCGCGGGCGGAGGTAGACGCCGTGCTCCTTGCGGCGGCTGCGCGAGTTCGCGGGCGGCCCCAGCTCGCGGATCAGCCGCAGCTCCTCGAGGGCCGCCTCGAGCTCGGAGCCCAGCACGCGCCACTCGATCCGCTCCAGCGCGAGCAGCGCGGCCTCGACCGAGGGCCGCTGCCGCTCGCTGCGGAAGTACGAGCGCAGCCGCGCGCGCAGGTCGCGTGCGCGGCCGACGTAGAGCACCTGGTCGTGCTTGTCGCGGAACAGGTAGACGCCGGGCCGGGCGGGCGCACGGCGCGCGAGCGCGCGCTTCCCGTAGACGCGGCGTCGCCGCGGCGCCGCGAGCGCGCGCAGGTCGGAGAGCCGGCGCGCGCCGAGCTCCTGCGCGAGCCCGATCAGGCAGAGCAGGACCTCCGCGGTCGCCTCGGCGTCGGGCAGCGCCCGGTGGCACGGCGTCGTGCCCACGCCGAAGAAGTGGGCGAGCGAGGCGAGGCCGACCCGGCGGAGGCGGCCCTCCAGCAGGCGCCGCGCCAGGGCCGCGGTGCAGAGCGGCGGCTGGGAGAGCCGCCGTCCCTCGCGGGCGAGCAGCTCTCGCTCGAGGAAGCGCTGGTCGAACGAGGCGTTGTGCGCGACGAGCAGGTCGTCGCCTGCGAAGCGGAGGAAGCGCGGGAGGACGTGCGCGATCCCCGGCGCGTGCCGCAGCTCTGCCGTCCGCAGGCCCGTGAGCCGCTCGACCGGCCCGGGCAGCGCGACGCCCGGGTTCACGAGCGACTCGAAGCGGTCGACGAGCTCCAACCGCTCGACGCGGACGGCGCCGATCTCGCAGATCCGGTCACGCGCCGAGAGGCCGGTCGTCTCGAGGTCGAAGACGACGAACGCCGCCTCGTCGAGCAACGGGTCGCGCGTCTCGCCCGTGAGGGAGACGGTCGCGCCGCGGCACACGACGCGGCTGTCGCCGGCCGTGACGTCGACCAGCAGCGAGGCGGCGAGCCCTTCCGAGATCGAGCTCGTGGCGAACAGCGACCGGGCCGCCTCCACGGTCGAGAGCGGCCCCGTCTCCTCCAGCGTCTCGACCAGGCGGTCGAGAGCGTCGAGCGCGAGCTGCACCTATGGGATGAAAGCGAACATACGTTCGCTTCGCAACCGCTACTTCGTCAGGGGCTCCTCGGCGTCCCACTCCGGCGCGAGCCGGGCGAAGGTGTAGAGCACGATGTAGCTCGCCAGCAGGAACGCGGTGAAGAGCACCGTCAGCCCGATCGGCCGCGGATGCGCAAGCGGGTTCAGCAGGCCGGCTGCGATCTGCTCGGCGAGCGCGAACGGGTGCACGAGCACGTCCCAGGAGTTCCAGCGCTGCACGCGGCCCAGGTAGATCCCGAACGAGCTGAGCCCGAGGACGCCGACGACGAGCGCCCACGCGTTCGGCGCGCCCACGCGGCTGCGCGCGACGGCGTGGACCAGGAACAGCGAGGTCAGGCCGAGCAGCAGTCCCGCCCAGGCGGCCGCGGAGATCAGCAGCACGTCGTAGAGCAGCGGCACCGAGCCGCCGGGGCCGAGGTGCTTGAGGTCGGTGACCAGGTACGGCGCGTTCGGGAAGAAGACGAGCCAGAGCAGGCCGAGCGGCACGAGCACGCGCAGCGATGCACCGGCCTGCGCGCGCGCGTAGACCACCAGCGAGAGCAGGAACGGGATCCAGGCGAGGAACAGGTTCCACGCGAGCCAGCCGTGGCCGGCGGTGCCCGTGTAGACCATCCGTGCCGCGAGCATCGCGAGCGCGAACAGCGTCAACAGCGCGAGCGAGGCGACGACGGCGAGGCGCCGGTCGCTGAACGAGCTCCGCAGGCGGGCGACCATGACGAGACCTTAGCCCGCGGGCGCCGGACCGGCGATGTTTCCCTCGCGACCATGGGAGCACAACGGGCTGATGGACGCGGAGCAGGTGGCCCGCAACGATGCGATCTTCCGCGACGCGAACGAAGGGATCGAGCGCGCGGCGCGGGAGCTGGGAGACGGCGAGCCCGTGCCGTTCATCTGCGAGTGCGCCGACCTGTCCTGCCGCGAGCTCGTGCGGCTGACGCTGTCCGAGTACGAGGACGTCCGTTCGAGCCCGGTCCGCTTCGTCGTCGCGGCGGGCCACCAGCTAGAGGGGACGGACCTCGAAGAGGTGGTCGCGCGGCGCCCCGGCTACGTCGTGGTCGAGAAGCAGGCGGGCGCGGCTCCGATCGCCGCCGAGCTCGACCCACGGAGCGAGTGATGGACGAGCGCGCGCGGCGGATCGGCCGCAACGAGGCGCTCTACCGCGCCGTGAACGAACAGGTGCACGGCCTCAACAACAGCTTCGCGAGCCTCGGCAATCCCATGAGCGCCGTCTGCGAATGCGGCAGCGCGGACTGCGACGAGCGGATCGAGCTCTCCACGGCGGCGTACGAAGCGGTGCGGCAGGACTCGACGCGCTTCGTGGTGAAGCCGGGCCACGAGGAGCCTGACGTCGAGGACGTGGTCGAGCGCCGCGAGACGTACCTGGTGGTGCAGAAGCGCGAGGGCGGCCCGGCCGAGCTGGCGCGCGAGGCCGACCCGCGCAGCTGAGCCCCGGCTAGGGCCGGCCGCGTGCCTGGATGCGGTAGACGATGCCGCGGCCCCAGTCCGCAACGAGGAGGCCGCCGCGCCGGTCGACGAGCAGCGCGAGCGGATGTGCGAAGCCGGAGGCGAACGAGGTGACGCTGCGCGCCGTCCCGTCGGGCTTCAGCCGCACGCGCACGACGCGGCGGCCGAAGCGGTTGCTCAGGTACTGGCCCCACTCGGCGACGAAGAGGTCGCCGCGCCAGAAGGCGAGGCCATCCGCCGAGGAGTGCGGCTCGAGGTACGCGGCCGGCCTCGTCACGCCCGCGCAGCTGCCGCTCAGCCGCAGCGTGCGGGCGTTCGGCCAGCAGCGCGGCCAGCCGTAGAACGCGCCCCGCCGGACGACGACCAGCATGTCCGCCGGCTCCGGATCGGCCGGCGTCCCGAGCTCGTCCTGCCCGTTCACGGACGCGTACAGGCGGCCAGTCCCGGGCTGGACGGCGAGCCCGTACGGGTTGCGCAGGCCGCGTGCCTCGACGCGCAGCCCGGAGCCGTCCGGCCGCAGGGAAAGCACCGTCGCGCTCCGAGCGTCCCGCTCCCTGCAGGCGTCGCACGTCGATCCGCTTCCCAGCCAGAGCCGCCCGCGGCGAAAGACCACGTTGTCCTGCTGGTGCCGCCCGAACGGCAGGCCCCGCACGAGCACGCGCCGTCCGGCCAGGTGGCCACCGCGCAGTGTGAACCGCTCGAGCCTCCCCTGCTCAGAGACGAAGAGCTCGCGGCCGTGCCACACGAGGCCGAGCGGCGTGCTCAAACCGCGGACGAGCACCGTGGGCCGCCGGGTGCCGGACCGGATCGCGACGAGCGAGCCCCCGGTCTGCGTCACGTAGATCCGCCCGTCGGGGCCGTACGCCATCGCGGTCGGCTGCGAGAGGCCGCGCGCAAAGGCCACGACGCGGAAGCCCGGCGGGACGCGGATGCCCTGCATCGTCCCGGCCGCCGGCACGGCGAGGACTGCTGCCGCCGCGCTAGCCGCCGCGGCGGTTAGACGTAACCGGGACATCCACGCATCCGTCATTGCCTCCGCGTCGCGACGCGTAACCGGTGGCCGTCCGGGTCCTCCAGGTCGCACTCGCGGCCGGCGAGGCCCTCCTCGTCGACGGGTACCCCGAACTCCGCGGAGACGGCGTCGATGTCGTCCACGTACAGGTGGACGAGGCCGTTCGGCGGCGCGTCGCCGGTGTGCTCGGACAGGTAGAGGCGGACGTCGCCGCGCGCGACCGAGACGAACCAGGGGAAGCCGGGCTCGAACTGGTGCTCCCATTCCTTGCGGAACCCGAGCCGCCCGTACCACCCGACCGCCCGCGCGGCGTTCTCGACGCGCAGGACCGGCACCACCTCTTCGTGCATGCTCCCGAGCCTAGGCGATGACGGACTACGGACACCGACTCGACGACCTCGCCTCCGAGACGAGGTTCTCGGGCGTGGTCCGGATCGACCGCGGCGGCGAGATCGAGCTGGCGCGCGCATACGGCTTCGCGCAGCGCGCCTTCGAGATCCCGAACGAGATCGACACCCGGTTCGGGCTCGCCAGCGGGGCGAAGAACTTCACCGCGCTCACCGTCGTGAGCCTGGTCGAGGAAGGCACGCTCGAGCTCTCGACCACCGCCCGTTCGGTGCTCGGCAGCGACCTGCCGCTCATCGACGACGGCGTGACGGTCGAGCACCTCCTCGCGCACCGGTCAGGGATCGGGGACTACTTCGACGAGGACGCCGGCTTCGACCTCGCCGACTACGTGATGCCGGTTCCGGTTCACCGGCTCGCGACGACCGAGGACTACCTCGCGGTGCTCGACGGCCACCCGGCGAAGTTCGCACCCGGGGAGCGCTTCACCTACTGCAACGGCGGGTATGTCGTGCTGGCCCTCATCGCCGAGCGGGCGATCGGCGTGCCCTTCTACGAGCTGGTCGAGCAGCGTGTCTGCCGGCCCGCCGGCCTGAGCGACACCGAGTTCCTCCGCTCGGACGAGCTTCCCGCCCGGACGGCCACGGGCTACGTCGAGATCGACGGCGCGTGGAGGACGAACGTCCTCCATCTCCCGGTGCGCGGCAGCGGGGACGGCGGAATCTACTCGACCGCGGCCGACATCGGCTCGCTCTGGCGGGCGTTCTTCGGCGGCCGGATCGTCTCCGAGGACTGGGTCGCGGAGATGGTGCGCCCTCGCAGCGACGCTCCGGCCCACTCGAAGCGCTACGGGCTCGGCTTCTGGCTCCACGCGTCGACCGACACCGTGATCCTCGAGGGGTGCGACACCGGAGTCTCGTTCCGCTCCGAGCACAACCCGAGCGCCCAAGCGACGTTCACCGTGATCTCGAACACGGCGGACGGCGCCTGGCCGATCGCTCGCTTCCTCGGGGAGGAGGCGGGAGTTCTCTAGCCGAGGACGCCCTGCTCCTCGAGGTAGGCATCGAGCTCTTCCGGGGTCCGCGCACCCGCGAGCACCGCGGAGCAGATCTCGTAGCCGCCGACGACCTCGGGGTACTCGGGACGGCGGTGCCAGAGCTCCTTCAGCCGCAGGATCGCGACGCGCAGCTCGTCGTCGAGCCGGCCGAGGAGCTCGCGCTGGAACTCGCTGACTTCTGCCGGGATCCCGTCGGTGAAGAGCGAGAGGTCGAGCTTCCAGCCGTCGAGCCTCAGGACGAAGTAGTGGCGCCGGTCCTCCGGCTCGTCGAGGTGCTCGTAGCGGACGCGGTCGGCCGCCTGCACGAGCGGGAGGACGAGCTCCCACGCGGCCGGGCGTGTGAGGCCGCGCGCGTCCACGCAGACGTCGAGGTCGCGCCAGACCATCAGCCCGGTGACGACGCTGCCGACGAACAGGACCGGCCCGGCCTCGGCGAGCCGCTCCTCGACCGCGTGACGATCCAGGAAAGCGCGTCCCTCTTCGCGCAGCGCGGCGGCCCGCTCCAGCAGCTCGTCGTCGCGCAACGACATTCCCGGGTGCCGCTCAGCGGTCGGGCTCGGTGATGTCGGGCGTGGGAGGGACGATCGTTCCCTGGCCCAGCTGCGAGGTGCGGATCGTCTCCAGCTCGTTGCGCAGACGCTCGCTCTCCGCCTCGGCCTCGGGATCTGCCGAGGGCCGCAGCCAGCCGAGGATCTTGGCAATGGGATTCATGGAGCCAGTGTAGGACGCTCCTAGCGTCCGTAGGGCCGGAGGAACTGCAGCTGGCGCTCGAGCGCGGCGGCCGCGTCGGGGCGGCGGGCGACGGCCGCCATGAACGAGGCGGCGATCCAGGCCGCGTACACCGGGACGGCCCGGTCGAGGAGCTCGGCGTCGAAGTCTCCGTACGCGGCGGGGGCGAGGCGGGCTTCGGGATCCGGCTCTCCGGAGCGGTCGCTCAGCACGAGCGCCGCGAGGTCGTACTCGCGCGGCCCGCGGCAGGCCGTCTCCAGGTCGTGCCAGATCGGGCCGTCCCGGGTCTGGATGCAGTTGAAGAGGTGGGCGTCGCCGTGCAGCGCCTGCCCCTCCGGGAGCTCGCGCGAGGCGAGCTCGCGGAGCAGCTCGACGTCGTCGGAAGGCGGGAAGGGCTCGAGCATGGCCTGCACCTCGTCCGCGCGCCCTGCACGGGGCAAGTCCCCCTCGTAGTCGGCGAGCGACTCGTGAAGCGTCCTGAGCCCCCGGCCGGCCGCGGCCGCATCGACGGCGCCGTCCTGCACGAGGTAGCGCCAGAAGACGAGCGTGTGCCCGCCGTGCCGGTGCGGGCCCGGCGGGAGCAGATCGCTCGGCCAGACGACGGGCGCGCCGGAACGAGCCGCGTGCCGTGCGACCCGCAGCTCCTGCTCGACATCCGCCGAGTTGACCCCGGGAGCACCGCTGGTGACGCGCGCGACGAGCGGCGCCGGGGCGAGATGCACGAGTACGTGCCACGCCTCGCCCAGCACGATCGGCCGCCCGCACCTGATGCCATGCGCTCGGGCGACTTCGACCGCGGCGTCGACCGCATCCACGGCGCCGATCGTAGAACCTGCCGCCACCCACCACTTCGGAGGTTCACGATGGCACGGCAAAATCTCTTCTCCGGCCCCTGGGACGGAGAGCCCGACGAGGACGGAACGAGGCGTCGGGTCTTCTGGCGGCCCGACGACGCGCGGATGGGCGCGACGCTCTACGAGCTCGCCCCCGGCGCACAGGCGTCCGGCCTGCACATGCACTTCGGGGCCGAGGAGATGTTCTTCGTGCTCAGCGGCCGCCCCCTGCTGCGCACGCCGCAGGGCGACGAGTCGCTGGCGCCCGGGGACTTCGTCTTCTGCCCGGAGGGCCGTGCCGGCCTGCACGCCTTCGGCAACCCGACCGACGAGCCCGCCCGGATCCTCGCGATTAGCGCCGGGAGCTTCCCCGACGTGGTCGCCTATCCCGAGGACGGCTACGCCTGGGTGGCGACTCGCGATCCCGACCCGAGACTCCTCGCGCAGGGAGGCGATCCCGGAATCATCGCGCGGTTCGAGATTCCGGTCGAGGCCGCGGGCGGCTAGCCTGCGGCGTCCTCCAGGCGGAGGAGCTCGAGGAGTCCCCCGATGTCCTGCCCTTCCTGCGCGACGTGGCGGAGCATCGGTGCGTCCCGGTTGACCACGTAGCGGTTACGACGGCCCTCTCGTTCCCGCTGGACGAATCCGGCGTCGACGAGGTCGGACAGGATCCGCTGGGCGGATCCGACGGTGATCCCGACCGAGTCGGCCACGTCGCGCAGCCGCGCATCGGGGTCGCGGACGATGCAGAGCAGCACCTGCGTGTGGTTGGTGACGAACTGCCAGCTGCGGTCGCCGTTGGCGTTTGACGAATCTGTGCTCAAGGTCGTATATTTCCTATCGCTAACGATTCAACGTATCTATCTTGTCGTTTCCGTCGTTTCGTAGATTACCAACGATCGAAATGCGAGGAGCGGTGTGAGCGAGGCGGAGGGGCAGGACTCCCGGAACCAGTCGCTGTTCCGCGAGGTCAACGAGCGGATCGGGCA